>JAQXFT010000144.1 GCA_029005335.1 Oscillospiraceae bacterium | reverse complement strand
ACTTCCGGTTTTCTCATTGAATTTTTCTATCCTTTTCTGTGCAAGATGTTCCATAGTGCCGTATGTACCCGATTTAAGATAGTATTCAAGCATTATTTTATCCTCATCTGATAATTCTTCACAACTGTTACCAAATACCTTTTGCGAAAGATTCCGGCTTTGTTTCTCGAAATCGGATATTCCAAGCTTTTTACATTCATCTGATATATATGCCCAGTCCATAGTATTTTGCTTTGCCTGTAAATAAACATACCGGTCAATCAGTGAACGCAGTCCTGTACCACTTATATGATAATGCTTATACTCATGAACTATCATGTAAATATAGAAATCCTCATCTGAAAAGTGATAACCATAATTATTTTCACTGTCCTTTACAAGTTTTTCCTTTATATTCCCGTAGTATTCTTTCCATTCCTGATTATGAATCTTTCCGAAAAGAGAAGTATGCATTTCAAAATTCAGTACCGGAGGTTTTTCATATGAATCATGATTGCCCTTGTTATATCTTATGACTGAATAGCCATTATCTTCAAAGTATTTCTTTATTTCAGACTGATATTCCGCATCAAACAGAATATCATTATCAGCCATCTGACGCATACTGAAATCAGGATACATTTCTTTCAGTATACAGCCTTTTAAGGGCATATACCATATCCCGTTTTTTTCGCAGAATGATAACAGCTTTTTTCTCTCAATATCAAGAAAAATATTTTTTCTTGATGCTTTCTCTTTTGCTGTACGGAATTTATCATCTTGTATTCCGGCACTTTCAAGAGCATATGCTGTAATTCCTGTCAGAGTATGAAACTTTGCAGCAATATACAGCTCTTCCATATTAATCCGGTCTAATCTGCTTTTTGAAGGAATTATACCGTTTACAGCACACTTACAAAGATATATCATATCATAAAATGCCTGATTCATAATTTCTCCATTCTATAATATTTTTGGCAAAACTGATTTCTTTATCACATATTTCAAGTGCCTGCGGTCTGTGAGTTACTATAAGCACCGTTTTGTCTGTCATGCTTTTCAGATTGTTTAACAGCTGTTTTTCTGTCTGTTCATCGAGTGAGCTTGTAGATTCGTCAAGCAGAAGTATCGGAGCATCGGAATATATAGCTCTTGCAATTGCAATTCTCTGCATCTGCCCCTCTGAAAGTCCTGAACCACGTTCATGAAGTTCAGTATCAATGCCATTTTCAAGTTCCGATACAAATCCGTCGGCACAGGATATTTTAAGTGCAAATCTGATTTTTTCTTCATCTGCCTGTGTATCCGAAAATGTGATGATTTCTTTTATAGTACCATTCATCAGATGATTTCCCTGAGGAACATAGGCAAAAAGCCTGTGCCATTTGCTTGTAAGCGGTATTACTGTATTATCGGATTTCTCTATTGACAGACTACCGCTGTCACAATGATAAAGACACATCAGAAGCTTTATTACAGTTGATTTCCCACAACCGGATTGTCCTGTAAATGCGATATTTTCGCCCTTGTTTATCACAAAGCTCACATTATTCAGAACATTCTCTTTGTCATTGTTTTTATAAGTAAAGCATACATTATCAGCTTTTATTGCAGAAAATTCTGTATCATAGAATTTTCTGATTTCACTGCTGTCAATAATTTCCTCTGTGCAGTCATCAGCAAAATTTTCAGCTTCACGAAGCCTTTCGGAACTTGCTGTCATGGCATAGAATTTAGGAAGATAACCTGTTATATTTGCAAAAGGTGACTGTATCTGTGCAATAAGCTGTAATATTGCCGTAAGTGTTCCGTAGCTTACAGTACCGCCGATTATTCCCAATCCGCAGTATGCAAATCCCACAAGGTACATACCATTCATAGCTACCGAAAAACCGATATTGCATAAATTAGAGAAGTGATTGCGTTTCATTCTTGCATTTTTATGTGCAGACATTTTCTGCTTTCCCTGTTCTGCTGTACGCTGTTCAGCGGAAAAGCTTCTTACTATGATAAGACTGCTGAGATGTTCCTGTAAGAATATACGCAGTCTGCCGTCATTTTCCTGAATACTCTTATGAAGTTTTTTAAGCACTTTTCTGAATGTGTATGTAAGCAGAATCAATGCCCCTCCGCATGGAAGAAGAATATAAAGGAATTTCGGCTCAATTATCAGCAACATAACAAATGCACCAATCATTTTTACAGCCATTCCTACTACATTCGGAATAATATCCACTACACCGTCAGCCGATATTTTTGTATCGGAAGTAAGGCGATTAATCCATTCGCCTGAATGAATACTTGTAATCGAAGCGTAATCCTTTTTCAGCAGAGTTTCAAAAAGCCTTGATTTCAGAATGTTTTCTATTGAAGAACGGGAATTTTCCTCAAGCCAGCGGACAACAGCTCTGAGAAGTATCTGAATCAGCACGAGAATTATAACCGAAACAAGAGAGATTATAAAGCCTGACCTGTCTTTTTCAGTGGCACTGTCAATACCGTTTCTCAGAAGTAAAGCGTATATTACTCCGCTACCGCCGAGCAGAGCCTGTATCAGTGACAGCAAAAGTACATTTATTTTATACTTTCCCACTACATCGGAAAGCCATTTTAATGTATTATTTTTCATTTCAGTCGCCTTTTCAGAAAATGCCGTATGCGTATAATAAATGCTCTTACCGGAAAGAAATCGCACCATAAATGCACATATATCCGGTATTTGCGGTCAGTTAAAGGAATTTCTCTGCCGTCACGGATAATACCGGTCAGAACTCCGATGATATGCCTGTCTGTGATTCCATATTCTCTGTTAAAGCGATTATCACCGCAGATAATGTAATCATTTTCTCTGACTTTCAATATCCGATGAAGTACATACTGACCGCTGTCACGTTTATACAAAGGTATATCATACCGTTTTAATCTTCCCTCAGCTCTGGAAATGACAAGAACATCTCTGCCTTGTCTGATGAATGGCATCATACTGTCGCCAACGTTTGTATATATGATTTTGCCTGATTTTTTGATTTCTTCTTCAAAAGTTGATTTATTCATCAATAGCCCCTAT
>JAQXFT010000143.1 GCA_029005335.1 Oscillospiraceae bacterium | reverse complement strand
AATATAAAATCCGTGCGTGAAATAATCGGAAGTGTAAAGCCATGGTAAAATTATATCTGATACGTCATGCTGAATCTATGGGCAATGTTGAGGAGTTTTTTCAGGGTTCGCTTGATGTTGAAGTAAGTCCGAAGGGTATTAAACAGCTTGAGGAGCTTAAAGAACGCTTTAAAAATATAAAGCTTGACAGAATATATACAAGTCCACTGAGAAGAGCGGTAAAAACTGCAAGGTATGTGAATTTCTATCAGCATATTGACATTATAAGAATCCCCGAACTTTCCGAAATAAATGCCGGAGGATTTCAGGGGAAAAAGTGGTCGGATTTGCCTTTGCTTTATCCTCAGGAGTTTCACGACTGGAAAGAAAATCAGGAAAATTTTCAGTCACCTGACGGCGAAAGCATGAAAGACGTATATAACCGCATGACCGGAGCTATGAATAAAATCATCTCGGAAAATCAGAATAAAACTGTTGCCGTAATATCCCACGGGTGTGCAATAAAGACTTATCAGTGTTACCTTATGGGGAAATCACTTTCATATATGTCACAGATTGGCTGGGCGGATAATACGTCGGTATCTGAAATAGTATTTGATGACGATTCAAAACCTGATATAATATATCTGAATGACAGCACACATCTTTCGGAGGAAAATTCAACGCTTAAATATTCACAGTGGTGCAGAAAGTAGGAATATCATGATAATAATGTCAGTGGATTTCGGAGATTCAAGAACAGGAATAGCTGTATGCGATAAAAGCGAGCTTCTTGCGTCTCCGGTGTGTGTTATACCGGAAAAGGATTTCGGCGAGTGCATAAAAAAGACTGCACAGAAAGCCATAGAGCTGAAAGCGGAAGAAGTAGTAGTAGGATATCCCAAAAACATGAATAATACTATAGGCGAACGTGCCGAAAAATGTCAGTTATTTTCAGAGGAGCTTGCAAAGCTTATTGATTGTCCGGTCAGGCTCTGGGACGAAAGATGTACAACAGTATCAGCACATAACTACCTTAATGTCACCAATACAAGAGGTAAAAAACGCAAAGCAGTAGTAGATGCAGTAGCGGCGACTATAATACTTGAAAGCTATCTCGGATACAGAAAAAATACAAATATGTAAGGGCGAAAATCAATTCGCCCTTGTATTACATAATAATAGATGTTATTTCATCTATGACAGAACCGGCAGCCCTGAGAGCTTTACCGGCATTCTTTTTAAGTGAATGTTTTTTACGCATAGATGACTGGGAAAGACCATAAAATGCAATTCCCGCAACAGTTCCGACAGCGAGACCTTTTGCAATAGTTTTTCTGTTCACAGCAAAATCACCTCCGGATATATTTTGCGGAGAAATGAAGATAATATACATGAAAGGAAGGAATGTTATGAATATATACACTCTTAATCTGGGAGAGCTTGGAACAAACTGTTATATAGTGGAAACTGCACCGGATAAATGCATAGCAATCGATATCGGAGGAAATCCGGAAGTATTTCTTGATTTTATAAAGTCAAAGAATCTGACTCTTGACAAGATACTTTTAACGCATGGACATTTTGACCATACGGAGGGAGTAAAAAAAGTTCAGGAAGAAACCGGAGCTTCCGTATATATACATTCCGGTGATGCTACAATGCTTGAGGGCGGAAGTTCATCTCTTGCAGCATTTTTCGGCAGACCTTCACAGAAAACAGAAAATTATACTGAGATTCACGACGGAGATATTATTGAATCGGGCAATATAAAATTTACGGTTATGCATACTCCGGGGCATACAAAAGGGAGCGTATGCTATATAGCAGATGATGTAATTTTTTCTGGAGATACATTATTTATGGGTTCAATGGGCAGAACGGATTATCCGGGCGGAGATATTGATGAAATGCGTGAATCTCTTAAAAAGCTTAAGAATCTCAGCGGAGACTACAAGGTATACCCCGGACATTTTGATTCAACAACACTTGACTGGGAAAGGGATTCAAATCCTTATATGAGGGGACTATGAGCGAAAATAAATTATCAATAATTTTAAGCGGAAATAATTTCAAATATGAAATTGAATCTGTAACAAAGCTTTTTATACCTGCTGAAAGATTTGATTTTACGCATACAGAATCTGATACAGATTTTCTTGATGAATATATATTATGCAAATCAGATAATGCTGACTTAAAGGTTATTATAAAATATGCCGGACAGTATAAGGAATTATCAGGCAGTGCAGAAATATATCAGCACCGTGAGCATGAGCTTTGCCGTCTTTTATACCATGGACTGAAAAGTATTACGGGAATAAATCCTCCATGGGGATTGATAACGGGAATACGTCCGGTAAAAATGGTAACCGGAATGCTTAAAGTGCCTTTTGATGAGGATAAAATAAAAAGCTTTCTGACTAATGAATATGAAGTATCTGATAAAAAGCTAAGGCTTGCATTTGATACGGCAAAAAATCAGATACCAATACTTGATAAAATAGATTCCGGAGCAGTAAGCCTTTATATATCAATACCATTCTGCCCGACAAGATGCAGTTACTGTTCATTTGTATCACATTCGATAGAATCAGCATTTAAGCTTATACCTGAATATATTGAATGTCTTTGCCGTGAAATCAGAATTATTGCAGATATGATAAAGGAAAACAATATCAGGGTAGATACAATATATTTCGGCGGAGGTACTCCGACATCAATATCAGCAGAGCAGATTGAAGCCGTAATGAAAACAATATCAGAAAACTTTGACCTGAATAATATCCGTGAATACAATTACGAGGCAGGCAGAGCCGATACGATAACAGAGGAAAAGCTCCGTGTCATAAAGGCATACGGAGCAGACAGAATATCAATAAATCCTCAGACCTTCAATGATGAGATACTGAAAAAAATAGGAAGACTTCATACGGGAGCAGATACTATAAGGGCATATGAAATGGCAAGAAAAACAGGATTTTCAAATATAAATATGGATTTGATAGCAGGACTTCCGGAGGAAACTCCGGAGAGCTTTAAAAAGTCTCTTGATACGGCAATATCATTGAATCCCGAAAGCATAACAGTACATACCCTTACATTGAAGCGTTCCGGAAGCCTTTACAGCAATGGCAAGGAATATCTGAAAAATAAAAGTGATATAAGTCAGATGGTGGATTACAGTGCCGAAAAGCTGATGTCATACGGCTATAATCCGTATTATCTTTATCGTCAGAAGAATACAGTCGATAATCTTGAAAATGTCGGATATGCAAAAAAAGGCTTTGAGAGCTTTTATAATATATATATCATGGACGAGACTCAGACAATAATCGGAGCAGGAAGTTCAGCTTCAACAAAGCTTGTATATAATAACGGTAAAATAGAAAGAATACGCAATTATAAATTTCCGTATGAATATATATCACGCTTTGATGAGCTTATGAAGAAGAAAGAGGAGGTTGCAGAATGCCTGAAAAAAATCAGCAGTTCAGAGCAGTAATAACCGATATGACAGCCGAGGGAAACGGTGTATGCCGTGTTGATGATATGGCAGTATTTGTATCGGGAGCGGTTACAGGAGATGAAATATGCGGAAAAATAGTAAAGGTTCTGAAAAGCTATGCCTTTGGAATAATACTTGAAATAATAAAAGCCTCACCTTACAGGAAGGATTCGGATTGTGAATATTCTCAGAAGTGCGGAGGCTGTACATTCCGGCATATTTCATATGAGGCTGAATGTCGCATTAAAGCTGAAACAGTAAAAAATGCATTTCAGAGAATGAATAATCTTTCACCCGAATTTGAACCTTTTCTTTCCTGCGATAATATATGCAGTTACCGTAACAAAGCACAGTATCCGGTTGCAAAGATAAACGGAAAGGCAGTATGCGGATTTTATTCACCAAGAAGTCACCGTGTAATACCGCTTGAAAGCTGTATGCTTCAGCCTGATATTTTTCAGAATATCGCTGATACAGTTCTTGAATATATAAATAAAAACAAAATTCCGGTATATGATGAAAAAACGCATACAGGAATAATCCGTCATATATATATCAGGCAGGGATATTATACAAAAGAAATAATGCTGTGTTTAGTAGTCAGAAAAAATATAGTACGTGAGCTGAAAAAGCTCTGTAATATTCTTATACAAAAATTTTCTGACATAAAGAGCATAGTTATGAATATCAATCCGGATAAAACAAACGTAATCACCGGAAATGAATGTATTACTCTTTGGGGAACTGATTCCATTACAGATATTATGTGCGGAAATAAAATTGAAATTTCTCCGCTTTCATTCTATCAGGTAAATACAGGTCAGGCGGAGAAGTTATATCAGATTGCCTGTAGCTATGCCGAACCGGACGGAAAAAATATCGTTGATTTATACTGCGGTGCGGGAACTATCGGACTTTCAATGGCAAATCGTGCCAGAAGCATAACAGGAATTGAAATTATACCGGAAGCTGTTGAAAATGCAAGACACAATGCTGAGATAAACAATATTAAAAATGCTGAATTTATATGCGGAGATTCCGGAAAAATTTTTTCAATTCTCAATAAATCTCCCGATGTCATAATTCTTGACCCTCCAAGAAAGGGCTGTGACAGATTTACTGTGGATACGGTTATAAAATCAGGCTGTAAGCGTATTGTAATGATTTCATGCAATCCTTCAACAGCAGCAAGAGACTGTAAAATATTTTCGGATAATGGCTATATAGTAGAAAAAGTCAGGGGAGTTGATATGTTCCCCAGGACAAGCCACGTTGAGTGCGTAGTATTGATGTCAAGGGTAGATAAGTAAGGTGTGAAAAAGGCTTGAAATAAAGGGATTGGCGAGTTTTCAAGGAAAAATCCGAAAATCAAAAATCCCGTGGAACAGCCGAAATCCGAACATATCCACGGCTTGTGTATCTGAAGTTGAGTTGACAGGATTAAAAAGGTGTAGGTTGTGGAGATAGGATTGTTATTTTTTGATCAGTGAAACAGAATTTCAAGCTCATAGGAAAAGTTACAATATCGGGTGTATAAAATTCATAATGTGATTTGCCTAAAATAATTTATCATTTTTTATCATTTAGAGCCTGTTTACACTATTTTAGCCACATAAAAACACAAGCCATTTGAATGAAAGACAAAAAGATAGTATCCAGTTTATCATATCTGGTACAAACTCTGCGAAACTCTTTAAGCCAACGAAATAATCTTTCAATGACATTTCTTTGTTTATAAAGTTCTTTATCATACTCCCACGGATTTATCCGGTTTTTCTTTGGAGGGACAACGGGTTCATGTCCAGAGTCCAGACAGAGCTGACGGGTTTTATCTCCTTCATACGCTTTGTCCATTATAATTGGAACACCTTCAAATTTGTTTCCTATTTGTTCGATGGATATTCTTCCCTGCGGTGAGTCATGACGGTTTCCTCCGGACAAATGCATTTCGACAATGACCTTGTCATTTGCGGATACCACGTGAAGCTTGGTATTCCAGCCGCCTTTTGATTTTCCGATGGATTGTTTTCCTCTTTTTTTAAAGCTCCATGAGCGTCAGGGTGCACCTTGCAGGAGGTACTGTCCAAAGCCAGAATCTCTACTTTAACTGCTATGATTTTTTCTTGCTGCAGTGCATTGAAAATGCGTTGTATCACACCGTTTTCACACCATCTTTTAAATCGCTGATAT
>JAQXFT010000142.1 GCA_029005335.1 Oscillospiraceae bacterium | reverse complement strand
CTATTATACTTATAAGTATATGCATCTGTTTTATACCATCTAAGGAAGTTGACATAAATGACAAAGACAATAAGACACAGAGGGCAGAATTTCATAAATGGAAGCTTGCTCCTATAGCGGTTATTTTTGTAATTTGCATATTATGTGTAATGAGGGTTATTGATTACAGGGTTATGCTATTGGTATGTATTCTGCTTACGACGGTTATAGATTATAAATTATTTGCCAAAGCCGATTATATATTATTACTTACATTTGTGGCTTTTTTCATACTGACGGGAAATATTAAATCCATGAGCTTTATTGAAAATGGACTTAGCAATTTTGTTGCCGGAAGAGAGTTTATGTCCGGAATATTGCTTAGTCAGGTTATAAGCAATGTACCGTCCGCAGTGCTTCTTTCGGGCTTTACTGACAATGCGGAAAAGCTTCTTGTCGGAGTAAATATAGGAGGGCTGGGAACTCCTGTTGCATCTCTTGCGAGTCTTATTTCCTATAAATATTATTCCGAATCGAAAAATGCAAGAAACGGAAAATATATGTTATTATTTATGCTTATTAACTTTGTAATGCTTTTAATTATGATTGGAGTTGGAAAATTTTATGTATAACATACCGCAGGAGGCTGTCAAGGCTCTTGAAATACTTGAGAAAAACGGATTTGAAGCATATCTTGTCGGAGGCTGTGTGCGTGATTTTATTCTCGGAAGAATACCGAATGACTATGATATTACAACAAATGCACTCCCTGAACAGGTAATCGGAGCTTTTTCGGACTACAAAACAATTCCCACCGGAATAAAGCATGGGACTGTTACTGTAATCATAGAAAAATTTCAGATTGAGATTACAACCTACAGAAAAGACAGCACATACAGTGATAACCGCCACCCTGATTCAGTGGAGTTTACTCCGTCTCTGCGTGATGACCTGATAAGGCGTGATTTTTCGATGAACGGAATCGCTATGAACCGTAATCAGGATATAACTGACCTTTACAACGGCAGAGAGGATATGAAAAATAAGGTTATTAAATGTATCGAAAACCCTGATAAGCGTTTTGAGGAGGACGCACTCCGCATTTTAAGGGCAGTCAGATTTGCTTCTCAGCTTGGATTCAGAATAGAAAAAAATACTTCTGAATCCATTCACCGGAATGCTTATAAGCTTAAAAATATATCTTCCGAACGCATTAATACTGAGCTTGAAAAGCTTCTTGACGGAATAAATCCCTATGATATACTGAAAGAGTATCAGGACGTTATCAGAATTTTTATGCCGGAATATACTTATTCCGACTGTATTCTGAAAAAAAATATTGATTCTCTGCTTATAAAAAGGAGTGCGTTTTTTCTGAATATAAATTCAGTATATGATATTATGAAGCGTCTGAAATACTCAAATAAGGATATTGACAATACAATTGCCCTGATAAAAAATTTCAGTGCAGATATATCATCAAAGCCGGCTCTTAAAATACTTCTGAAGAATATCGGAACTGAGCTTGCATATACTCTTCTTGATTTCAGATATGCGTGCGGTCAGGATATATCCGATTCAAAGATAATGCTTGATGAAATTCTTGATAATCATGAATGTTATCTGATTTCACAGCTTGATATAAACGGCAGGGACTTGATTAATGCAGGAATATCCGGAGCGGAAATAGGTGTGATTCTTAATACTCTGCTTGAAAATGTTATATATGAAAAAATTTCAAATAAAAAATCCGTACTGGAGGATTTTGTTAAAAATGCTTTTATGTAAAACCAGATATCCGGTATTGCTTGTACATGGAATGGGATTCCGTGACAGAAAATTTTTCAACTACTGGGGAAGAATCCCTAAGGCTCTTGAAAATCATGGCTGTAAGGTTTTCTATGGAAATCAGGACGCAAATGCAACGGTTCATGACAATGCAGTTATGATTCAGAAATCACTTGACTATGCTCTTAAAGAATCCGGAAGCGATAAGGTTAATATTATAGCACATTCAAAGGGCGGAATTGATTCAAGATATATGATTTCATCTTTAGGGGAATATGAAAGAGTAGCTTCGCTTTCTACTGTTGATTCTCCTCACCATGGCTCGGAAACTGTTGATTTTATGATGAAATTTCCGGATATTCTTGTTAAAGCTACGGGCAGAATTACTGATTTATTCATGTATATTCAGGGAGACCGCCAGCCTGACAGCTATCAGGTTTTCCATGAGCTTACCACTGACTATATGAAGAAATTCAACGCTGAAAATCCTGATATTCCGGGGGTATATTATCAGAGCTTCGGCTTCCGCATGAAAAGTCCTTTCAGTGATATAATAATGGCTTTTCCGTATTCTGTAATCAGAAGAATTGAAAATGCCGATACGGACGGTCTGCTTACTGAAAGGGCTATGAGGTGGACTAATTTCAGAGGAATGTATACTTCGCCGGAAAAAAGAGGAATCTCTCATTGTGATACTACCGATTTGAGAAGGAGGGCGTTTTCAAAAAAGAATCCCTCAGACGATTCTGAAGTATCTGATATTGTTGACTTTTATATAAATATGGTTTCGGAACTCAGGGAAAGAGGGCTGTAAATAAAAAATGCTGAAATCAAAAGATTTCAGCATTGATTGGTTGGGGTGGAAGGATTTGAACCCTCGGAATAACGGAGTCAGAGTCCGCTGCCTTACCGCTTGGCGACACCCCAGTATTTAATTTTTGTCGTTCTCTTTACCTGACTTCATTATTATATCACAGGAGTTTTAAAATGTCAATAGGTTTTTGAAAAATTTATTTTTTAATTATATATCCGTATGCCTTTAATTTTTTTCTGCATAACACTTGAATTTTTAAGTATAATGCTATATAATAATTGTAAATGATAAATAGACTGGAGTTGATTTTCTTGAACAATATGAAAAGGGCTTATTTTGTTTTCAATCTTCAGGCAGGCCGTCAGCCCGTAAAGGTTGTTAAGACTGCAATCGGCGGTGACCTTGCTGAAATAATTGACAGATTCACAAAGGCAGGATATGAAATTACTGCAAGACCTACTCAGAGCCGTGGAGATGCAACGGTTGCTTCAAAATATGCCTGCGAAAGCGGTTTTGACCTTGTTTTATGTGCAGGCGGTGACGGTACACTCAGCGAATGTATTGACGGTGTTATGCAGAGCGAAAAAAGGATTCCTGTTGGATACATTCCGGTCGGCACTACCAACGATTTTTCAAAGGGTCTTGGAATACCGGATAAAACTCTTGAAGCCTGCGACTGGATTATTGATGGTCTTAATAAAAATACCTTTCTGGCGTGTGATATAGGAAGCCTTAATGAAACACATCATTTCACATATATCGCAGCTTTCGGAGCTTTTACAAATGTAACCTATGAAACCTCACAGCACTGGAAAAATATTTTCGGACATTCGGCTTATCTCGTAAACGGTGCTTCCCAGCTCACAACCATAAAATCACGTCATATCAGAATTGAATGCAACGGTGAAACTATTGAAGATGAATTTGCTTTCGGAATGATTACAAATACCAAAAAAGTGGGAGGTATTTTCAACTGCAACAATTTTCTTCTTGACGACGGAATATATGAAGCCACTTTTGTTAAAACTCCCTCCAACGTCATGCAGCTACAGAAAATACTTGTATCGCTTTTCAACGGTCAGCGACCGGAAGAAGCCAACTATATGCGTTACTTCAAAACCGGAAGCCTTAAAATTACTTCTCTTGACGGCAGTCCCCTTGTATGGAATCTTGACGGAGAGCTTGGCGGTGAATTTACTGAAAGCGAAATCAGAAATAATCAGAGAGCTGTTACTTTTGTTATCGGCTCAAATCAGGATATAAATGCTGTTATGACTGAAGATAATATCTGAATATAAAGGCGGATTTTTTTGAATCCGCCTTTTTTTAATTTCCTGAGGATTTTTCAGCGTAATATTTAAGAACCTCGCTTGCATCTGATGCATTTATTATTCCGTCATCGTTGAAATCGGCAGATTTTTTCTGTTTTTCGTCAAAATTGCCGGATTCTCCTGCTGACATG
>JAQXFT010000141.1 GCA_029005335.1 Oscillospiraceae bacterium | reverse complement strand
ATATGTTCTGCTTCTGATATGTCTCAAGGTATTTTATGCCTTACTGACTGATTTTTTCTGTCGAACTCACGTTGTATAATAAAATAGTACAAGTGTCTCACTTAATTTCGCACTATCTTTTTTCAGCAAAAAAACAAGCCGTCTCTCACAATTGAGAAACGGCTATATTCAGCGGAAAGAGAGGGATTCGAACCCTCGATACGCTATTAACGTATACACGAGTTCCAGTCGTGCGCCTTAGACCAGCTCAGCCATCTTTCCATATTAAATGGTGCGAGTGATGGGACTTGAACCCATACGTCGGTTGACACACGCCCCTCAAACGTGCCTGTCTGCCTATTCCAGCACACTCGCAAAGTACTTGATTATTATAACATGAAAAATCTGATTTGTCAATATGTTTTAAAAATATTTATTTTTTAATTATTTCAGTATTTCTCTTTTTTGTCGCCTTATTCACCTGAATTAAATTCTATCATTTATTCGATTCTTTAATAATATATTTTTTATTATTTACTATGTTTCTGACAGCTTGACAGTAAAAAAATAATGTGATATAATTTTTTTATCTTAATATTAATAGAAGAAAGGGGATTTTAAAATTGAAAAATTTTGATGACGTAGTTCAGAAAACGAGCGAAATAAACAGTCTCGGGAAAAAATATCAAGGCCTGCCGAAAGGTGATTTTAAGGATATTCCTTTCTCTGAACCCGATACGGAGGAGATTTCAAAAAGAGCGGAAAAGATGAAAAGAAAAACTCTTAACAGAATATATATTGCTACCGGAATATTTCTTGTTTTTCTGATAATGGGAATAATAACTAACAGACAGACAGGCGGGATAATTCTTATGGGTATTCTGACGGAGGTTATGATTGTTTTTTCAATATCTATGACATTGAATAAGACTGAAACAGCAAAAGGTATTGCTATATTTAAGTATGATGAGGGAAAAGTCGGAACAAGGCAGAAACATTATTATGTAACTGTAATTGTTGAGGGCGTAATTTATTCACGCATACCGATACGCAGAAAGGATTATGATAAAATTGAAGAAGGTACGCCGGTTCTGATAGAAAAAGTATCAGGCTGGGCTTGTGTGCTTTGATTAGAGTGCGTTCTGAAACTAATGAACAATGGAAAAAAATAAAATACTTATTGCTAACTGAAAAATCTTCAATTTCTTTCTCTGTTTAATAGTTATTTGTGAAAATTGATTTCCGTGATATTTCTCTCAGAAAGCTTGACTTTTTTTAATGTATAGGTTATAATTGATTTATTGAAATAAAAATCCTGAGACAGGAGATGTTAAGATAACTATGAAAAATAAATCTGCAAAAATAATTATGGTTTTTTCGGTCATTATTGCTTTGACGGCGTGTTCACTTTCTGAAACTTCAGAGGATTCTTTAAGCACGACAGAAACTCTGGACGGTTCTCTGGAGCTGATGTCAGATAATTATTCGGAAGAAGAACAGATTCCGGAAAATACAGAAGAATTATATTACAATTCTGAAATAACAGAAGATTCGGAAAGCTATTACGACAATACAGAAGACAGCTATTCATATGTTGATGATATTCTTTCCGATATGACTTTAGAGGAAAAAATCTGCCAGATGTTTATAGTTACTCCGGAGGAGCTGACAGGATATGACATTGTTACGGAATCTGATGAAGTAGTACGTCTGGCAGTTGAGAATATGCCTGTAGGTGGATTAATATATTTTGCTGAAAACCTTATTTATCCTGAGCAGACTGTAAGCATGATAGAAGATATACAGGAATATGCCAGAAGTTCCGGAAGCGGTATAGGAATGTTTATGGCTGTTGACGAAGAAGGGGGATTTGTTGCACGTGTTTCTGATCAACTCGGAGAAATAAATACAGGCTCTGCTGCATATATGGAAGATACTGACGAGGCATATCAGGCAGGTGCGGACATTGCGGAATACATCAGTAAATATGGATTTAATCTTGACTTTGCACCTGTTGCCGATGTAAATATAAATCCGGAAAACGAGCTTGGAAGCCGTATTTTCAGTGATGACCCCGAAATTGTATCCGTTATGTCAGGAGCTATGACAGAGGGTATTCAGAATACCGGAAAAGTATCTGCAACCCTTAAACATTTTCCGGGACTTGGAGCTGAGGACGGAAACACACATTCTGATTCATATACAGTGATTGACCGTACCTATGATGAGCTTTGCAATGCGGAATTTCAGGCTTTTCAGGGCGGAATAGATGCAGGTGCGGATTTCGTTATGGTCGGACATCAGATTATGACATGTGCGGGAGATAATTTGCCTTCCGATTTGTCATATACCGTTGTAACGGAATGGCTCAGAAATGAACTCGGATTTGACGGAATTATTATAACCGATTCCCACGAAATGAATACTATAAGCGGTGTTTATACTTCAGGAGAATCTGCTCTTATGGCAATAACAGCCGGTGCTGATATGGTTCTTATGCCGTCAGACCTTGAAAATGCAGTTCAGACAGTTTCCAATGCCGTTTATGACGGTTCATTATCAGAAACGCAGATTGACAGCAGTGTTTACAGAATTTTAAGCAAAAAGCATAAACTCGGCTTAATATAAATCGAAACGGAGAAATTATGAATATAACAGAAATAAATAACCTTGAACTTCCTGAACTTAAAATATATTCAAGTACATCGGAAGTACAGCTTTTAAGATACTATGAACCCGATGAGGGAATTTTTATTGCTGAAAGTCCCAAAGTAATCCGCCGTGCATTGGATTCGGGATATACTCCGATTTCGCTGCTTATTGAAAGAAAATACATAAACGGTCAGGCAAGCGATATAATGAGCCGTTGCGGAGATATTCCGGTATATACAGCGGATTCCGAAATACTTACAGCTATTGCAGGATTTAAGCTCACTCAGGGTGTATTGTGTGCAATGAGAAGAAAGACACTCCCCGATGCTGTGGAAATATGCAGTAATGCTTCAAGAATTGCCGTTCTTGAAGATATTATGAATCAGACAAATGTCGGAGCAATTTTCCGCAGTGCCTCTGCTCTCGGATTTGAGGCGGTAATTCTTACATCGGGATGCAGTAATCCCCTTTACCGCCGTTCAGTTCGTGTAAGTATGGGAACGGTTTTTCAGATTCCTTGGACTTATATCGGAAATTCTGATTCTGATTATGTATCATTTCTTAAAAATATGGGATTTTCAACAGTTGCAATGGCTCTTGATGACAATTCCGTAAGCATAAGCAATCCTGTACTTAAAGCTCAGAAGAAACTTGCCGTCATTCTCGGAACGGAGGGAGAGGGTCTGAAAAAATCCACAATATCAGCCTGCGACTATACAGTAAAAATTCCCATGTATAACGGAGTTGATTCCCTTAATGTAGCCTCAGCAAGTGCAGTAACATTCTGGGAGCTTGGTAAGAAAGAAATATAAAAAATTTAAAGGAGAGACAGAATGGAAAACATCATTGAAATCAAAAATCTCTGCAAATCGTTCGGAGATGTCAGAGCTGTGCAGAATATCAGCTTTAATGTCCGAAAGGGTGA
>JAQXFT010000140.1 GCA_029005335.1 Oscillospiraceae bacterium | reverse complement strand
TCTCCGCAGAGGAATCAAAGTCCCTGCGGAGCTTCTTTCTGTTGTATGCCTTGTTGTTTTCGGATTTGCGTGTTGCGGGATTCATATTCCACAAGTTACGCTTTTCCCTGTCAATTTTACGCTTCTGCTTTTTTGACATTTTTTCATAGGGTACAAATTTTTTCATAGTTATTCCTCTGGAAGATAAAAGTTTTCGGTCAAGCCTTTTTCAAAAGGCTTGCAGGGGTTCGGGGACAGAGTCCCCGAAAAAAGATTACTCAATACCAGCCTTGAAATTATAAATCGGTTTAATAATATCATAAACAGTAACAGTATCGGATATATTTTCAAGAATATCATCTATATTCTTGTATGCCATGGGACATTCATCAAGAGTAGATGAATTTATTGATGTTGAATAAATTCCCTTCATCTGCTTTTTGTATTCCGAAACAGTAAAGCTCTGTTTAGCCTGACTTCTGCTCATCAGGCGACCTGCACCATGCGGAGCAGAAAAATTCCAGTCGGGATTGCCTTTTCCTGTACAGATAAGGCTTCCGTCACGCATATTTATAGGGATTATAAGCTTTTCTCCGGTCTGAGCCGATACAGCACCCTTGCGGAGTATCATATTATCTGTATCAATATAATTGTGTATGGTTGAAAAATGCTCTGTAACATGAAGCTTCATTCCCTTTATAATCTCATCAGTCATAGCCTGACGGTTGACAAGTGCAAATTCCTGAACGATTTTCATATCGTGAATATACTGTTCAAAGAGTTCACCCTCTGTATATGCAAGGTGTTTCGGGATACTTGTAGTTTTGGTATTGACAAGCTTTTTTATTTCCTGCTGAATATTTTTAGTTTTACCCTCAGCTTTAAGGCGTGCGACAAGCTCATCAATATCAGCTCTGGAGGTTCTGTTAAGTCTTTTGTATGCCTCATTCTGATAATATTTTGCGACTTCGACTCCGAGATGTCTTGAACCCGAATGTACTACTATATATATGCTTCCGTCAGAAGCTTTATCGGCTTCTATAAAATGATTTCCGCCTCCGAGAGTACCTATACTTTTTTCAGCCTTTTCAAAATCTATATGCTCAATGCAGTAAAGCCTTTCAAGAGATATTTTTTCTGCATACCGGTGAGGAGTGTTTCTTATACCGAATCCGGACGGTATTTTTTCATATATAAGCTTGTCGAGCTTCTGAAGCTCAATATGCTTTTCCTTAATTTTAATAGTCTCCATACCACACCCGATATCAACGCCGACCATATTCGGAACAACCTTATCTTTTATAGTTATAGTAGTTCCGATTGTACAGCCTGTACCAGCATGGACATCAGGCATAATGCATATTTTTGAATCCTTTGAAAGCTCCTGACTGCAAAGTGTAATAATCTGGCTTATTGCATCGGGTTCAATTATGTCAGTAAAGACTTTTGCCGTATTATATTTTCCGTTAAGTTCAATCATAAAAAAATCCTTTCATTGTAAAAAAGCAGTGCTTCCGAAATAAATCCGGAAGCACTGTTAAAAAAGAGTGACAATTATGAAAAAGCCGTCAGAATTTATATAAACGCATAAAGGGGACGGATTTTCATAATACTTCCGTAAAGATTAAATATACTCATAAAAAATCCGCCTCCTTTCTTAAAATCAATATATTAATATAATTATATCACACTTTGTATAAATTGTCAAGGGGTTTGAGAAAATTTTTTTGCAATTTGCTTTTGTACGGAACTTCGTCATTTTGTTACTTGACAGTGTATAATGCGATATGATATAATTAGATAATTGCTTTGTAAAAAGGAGATTTTTAACATATGAGCAGTTTAAAGGAACTTTATGATTATCGTCAGATGATATTCAGTCTGGTGCGAAAGGATTTGAGGGGACGCTATAAGGGTTCAGTTTTAGGATTTCTGTGGACTTTTATAAATCCTTTGTTTCAGCTTCTTGTATATACAATAGCTTTTTCGTTTATACTTCCCAGCCCGATTGAAAAATATTATCTGCACTTGTTTGTAGCACTTATTCCATGGATTTTCTTTTCGTCATCGGTACAGGGCGGAGCAAATTCTATAATAGCGGCGAAGGATATGGTTTCAAAGATATATTTTCCCCGTGAGGTTATACCTATATCATATGTGACAAGCTGTTTTGTAAATATGCTTCTGAGCTTTATAATAATATTTGCAGTTGTGATTTTTTCAGGAGTCGGATTGAATTTTCTTGCGGTACTCTGTCTGCCGGTTATAATGCTTGTGGAATATATAATGGCACTCGGAATGGCAATGCTTTTTTCGGCAATAACAGTATTTTTCCGTGATATGGAGCATATTTTAAGCATAATAACTATGGCATGGATTTATCTTACTCCGGTATTGTATCCTATTGATATGATTGAAAACAAGACTATACAGAGGCTCTTTTATATAAACCCTATGACATCAGTGATAGTTGCATACAGAGACGTATTATATTATGCAAAAGTTCCGGATTTGTCAACACTCCTGATAGCATTCGGATTCGGAGTGCTTATACTGTTTATCGGAAGTTTTGTTTTTTCAGGACTGAAGAGACATTTTGCGGAGGAGTTATAATGGATAAGGATAATGCTATTGAAGTCCGTGATGTTAAAAAGAAATTCAAGATATATTACGATAAGGGCAACGACCTTAAAGACCGTATTCTTTTCCGGAACAGAAGCCACTATGAGGACAGATGGGTGCTTAAAGGAATCTCATTCAGCGTTAAAAAGGGAGAGGCTATCGGACTTATAGGTCATAACGGTTGCGGAAAAAGCACTACATTAAAGCTTCTGACTAAGATTATGTATCCCGACAGCGGTACTATTGAGATGTCCGGACGTGTTTCAAGCCTTATAGAACTGGGAGCAGGCTTTCACCCTGATATGAGCGGACGTGAAAATATTTATACAAACGCTTCAATATTCGGGCTTACAAAAAAGGAAATCGATAACCGCCTTAAAGATATAATAGAGTTTTCCGAGCTTGAGGAATTTATTGATAATCCTGTAAGAACATATTCCTCCGGAATGTATATGCGTCTTGCATTTTCAGTAGCTATAAATGTAAGTGCAAATATACTGCTTATAGATGAGATACTTGCAGTAGGAGACGCCAATTTCCAGAAAAAATGCTTTGACAAGCTCAGGGAAATAAAGGCAGAAGGCACTACTATTGTAATAGTTTCCCATGCTCTCGAACAGATTGAACAGATTTGCGAAACTTCATACTGGATTGAGGACGGATTAATTAAGGAATCCGGAACTCCTAAGTATGTCCATGAACACTATCTCTATAATATGGAGCAGAAACGCATAGAACAGCTTGAAAAATCCCACAATGCCGAGGTTGATAATAATCATCAGGAAAAGCCTGAACAGGAGAGGAATGAGGAGGTCCTGCCTGATTTCTGCGAAAAATCGGCTGTAAGAATGGGAACGGGTGATGTCAGGTTTACTGATGCACAGATGAGAAATTCCAGAGGAGAAAAACAGTATATATTTGACACCGAGGATAAAATTACTGTATATATGAAATATAAGGCATACAAAAAGGGACTCAGAGGTAATTTCGGATACGGAATTTTCAGGGAGGACAGCCTTCACTGCTACGGTACAAATGTATCGATAGAATGTGATGACTTTGTGCCGATTAAGGAAAATGGTGAGGTATCTGTTACATTTCAGAACAGTCTTTTACCCGGAAAATATTTTCTTGATATTGCCGTACATTCTCATGACGGAATTATTTTAGATGACATAAGGCGTGTGCAGTCGTTCGTTGTATCTTCTTCAAAACGTGATATAGGAGTATGCCGTCTTGAATCGGAATGGTATGCGGACGGAAAAGCTTTAAGAAAGGACGTGAAATAAATATGTCTGAAAATAAAATCAGTCTCTATACAAGAATAGTAAGATTTTTAATGCGTGATTTATATAACCGTATCGATACTTTTGCAGTACAGAATCATCAGCTCCGTGAGGCTTTGAAATCCGCAAACGAAAGTATTTCTGATTTGGAACGAAAGACAGCCGGAGATAAAGCGGATACGGATAAAATAATATCAGGGCTTTCAGATAAATACAGCAGTGATATTGATTCTCTCCGCAGGGATACAGATGATTTGAAGGATTACAGAAATATTCTTGATGAGAGACTCAGAAGTGATGATGTTACTACAATTGAGCTTTCGCACCGCATTGAAGTTCTGGAAAACAGATTCAGAAATAATTTTGAGCTTTTCAATAAGAAAACCTATTCGCAGTCCGGAGAAGATTCCATTATAATGTACATCATGGCAATGAAAGGAATTTCGCTTTCAGACTGTAGCTATCTGGATTTGGGAGCTAATCACCCAAAAGCCATGAGCAATACCTACTTTTTTTATGAACAGGGTGCAAGGGGAGTGCTTGTTGAAGCAAATCCGAATCTTGTTACAGAGCTTAAAAATGAACGCTCCGGAGATATTATCTTAAACAAGTGCATATCTGACAAATCCGGTGAAAAGCTTGATTTCAATATACTGAATCTTGACGGCTTATCCAGAGTCGGAGACGTAAGCGATATACTTCTTGAAAATCCGGACGCATATAT
Organism: Oscillospiraceae bacterium; assembly: GCA_029005335.1. Taxonomy (GTDB): domain Bacteria; phylum Bacillota; class Clostridia; order Oscillospirales; family Ruminococcaceae; genus Ruminococcus. The sequence continues at coordinate 17,939 of JAQXFT010000140.1, read as the reverse complement.
TGAAGATACAATACAGCTTGAAACAATTTCTGTAAATGACATAATTGAGAAATATTTTAATTCGGAAGCTCCGCTGATTCTGAATCTGGATATTGAGGGACTTGAAAGAAAGATTCTTGACAGTATGGATTTTGAAAAATACCGACCTATGATAATGATTATCGAAATGATACCCTATTCCAGAGAGCTTGTTGCAGGTCAGAAGGATACAGAGCTTCTTGAATATGTGAAATCAAAAGGCTATGATGAATATGCTTTTACGGGAATAAATTCTATTTTTATAGACAGGAGCAGATAATATATGTCCGAAAATATAAATGTTGATGAAATTGTAAGTCAGATTCGTGCCGAAATAAAGGAAAAGGGTCTGGAAGCCTCAATGCTTTCCTTTGAGGACGTTCCTTTTGAGAGGGAAGCAGGTCATGCTGAAACTCATTTTGAGCTTTCCTCACTCGTTCAGAGTGCGGAATATATGAACGCAAGAAATCAGATTGAACCCTATAAGGAAATCAAAGGCAACCCTATATCAAGATTTATAAAGAAAGTTATAAGAAAGCTTGTAAAATTCTATATCATGCCAATTATGACCGAACAGAATGCACTGAACTATCACTGTGCAAATGCTGTAAATCAGGTAAGCTGTTACGTTCAGGAGAACAGTCAGATAGATATAGTAAAGCTTGCCTCAAGAGTTGATGAACTTGAACTTAAACTTACTGCAACCAAGCTTGAAACAGATTCACTCCGCACACAGGTAAAAGCCCTGAAATCCGAAAATGCCCGACTTAAAAAAAATCAGGGGGTGCAGAAGTGAAAATTATACAGTTTCTGCCTGTTCTTGCATTCGGAGATGCTGTCGGAAATGATACCCGTGCATTGGGAAGGGCTATAAGCGAAATGGGCTTTGATACCCATATCTATGCAGAAGCTGTTGATTCCCGTCTGCCCAGAGGTACAGCTGATGACTTATGCTCCGGTATGCCGGAGATACATGAAGATGATATTATAATATATCATCTTTCGACAGGTTCAAAATTAAATTATTCCCTTGAAAATTATAAATGCCGTAAGATGATGGTATATCACAATATAACTCCTCCGCATTTTTTTGACGGCTATAATATGACTGCAAAATCGAATGCACAGTACGGACTTGACGGCATGAAGCATCTTTCGGATAAATTTGATTACTGCACAGCGGATTCTGATTTCAATAAGCAGGATTTGATTAATGCAGGCTATAAATGCCCTGTTGACGTACGTCCTATTTTAATTCCGTTTGAGGATTACGGGAAAAAGCCTGATTCGGATATAATAAGGAAATTCAGTGACGGCTGGACTAATATTATCTTTGTAGGGAGAATTGCTCCGAATAAAAAGCAACAGGACGTTATTTCATCATTCTGTTATTACAAGAAAAATATCAATCCGAAATCAAGGCTTATATTTGTAGGTTCATATAACGGCATGGAGAGATATTATAACAGACTTCTTGATTATGTCAAGGCACTTGAGCTTGATGACGTTATATTTACAGGACATATAAAATTTCCCGAAATTCTTGCATACTATAAGGTTGCTGATGTATTTCTGTGCATGAGCGAGCATGAGGGATTCTGTGTGCCTCTTGTTGAAGCAATGTTCTTTGATGTTCCGGTTATAGCATATAAAAGCTGTGCCGTGCCTTATACAATGGGCGGAAGCGGTATTCTCACCGATACAAAGAATCCTGTTGAAATTGCAATGCTTATTGACAGAATTGTAAATGACAGCAGTCTGAGGGAGTTTATAATATCGGGTCAGAGAAAGCGTCTTGAGGATTTTTCGTATGATAAAATCAAGGATATATTTGAAAAACAGCTGAAAAATTTTATATCAGGCGGTGATTTGAAGTGAAAAAAATAGCTTTTGTTATACCGTGGTATGCAGAAAAGATTCCCGGCGGTGCTGAAATGGAAACCCGTGAGGTTACAAAGCATCTTAAATCTGCCGGAATGGACATTGAAATACTTACTACGTGCGTCAGGGAGTTTGTAAGCGACTGGAGCGTTAATTACTATCCGGAGGGTACTGAAATTATAAATGATATACCGGTAAAAAGGTTTAAGGCAAGAAAGCGTGATACGCATAAGTTTGATGAAATAAATATAAAGCTTATGAACGGTCAGAGAATTACTCCTGATGAGGAAAAAGTATTTATATGCGAAATGGTAAACAGTCCGGACTTGTATAAATATATCTCTGCACATAAGGCAGAGTATACAGCCTTTGTATATATTCCGTATATGTTCGGAACTACATATTTCGGAATAAAAACCTGTCCTGAAAAGGCTGTAATGATACCATGCTTTCACGATGAGGCATATATATACATGGATATATTCCGTGAGATGTATTCGCAGGTTGCCGGAATGATTTTCAATGCACGTCCCGAGCTTGAGCTTGCTGAACGTGTTTACAATACTGAAAATGTGGAAAAAATAGTTATGGGAATAGGCATGGATATTTCACTTGAAACAAATCCGCAGAGATTCAGGGACAAATATAATATCCGTGAACCGTTTATAATATATGCGGGAAGAAAGGATTTGGGAAAAAATGTCCATACACTTATAAAATATTTCGGAGAGTATAAAAAACGCAATCCGGAACATTCCGATTTGAAGCTTGTACTTATAGGCGGAGGCGATATAGATATTCCGGATAAAATAAAAAAAGATGTCAGAGATTTGGGATTTGTCGATATACAGGATAAATATGATGCAGCCGGTGCTTCGGAGTTTCTCTGTCAGCCGTCAAAAAATGAAAGTTTTTCGCTTGTAATTATGGAAAGCTGGCTGTGCGGTCGTCCGGTACTTGTACATGACCACTGCGAGGTTACAAAGAATTTTGCAAGGGAATCTGAAGGCGGACTTTATTTTGAGGATTATTTTGAATTTGAAGGGTGTACGAATTACCTGCTTAATCACAAAGAGACTGCAAACAGAATGGGGCAGAACGGAAGGGAATATGTAATCCGGAATTTTGACTGGAATGTCATTACACGGAGATACAGGGAATTTTTTGAGAAAATAGAGAAAAGACAGCAAAATAATATTTTGGAATAAGGAGTATTCATATGAACTCTTTTTTAATTCTTGCAGTATTGACTTTATTGTTATGTTTTGGAACGTGTTCAATTGCATTCAAGGGTGCAAATTTTGTATATACGGCTGTTATGAGCGTTGTAATGTTTTTCTGTTCGCATATCGTAAGCACTATGGGATTGTTTTTAATTGACAGCTATTCGCTTTTCAGGGGAATGGCAGGAACGTTTTTAATTTCGTTTATATGTCTTGCGGTGATGATGTCTATAAATATCCGGAAATCCGGAAAGCTTTTTGAATACAGCTTTGATATGCGTTCCGTAATTATTCCGGTTATTGTTTCGCTTATGGCACTTCCGCTTACTGCGACTAAAAATGAGCTTTTCGGAATGGGGCAGGACGAGGGAGTATATCAGTGTGTTGCAATAAATTTTATGAACGGCATTGACAGCCGTCAGCAGGATTTTGAAGAATATCATATGCTTGAATCGGATTCCGAAAGAGAGGCTTTTAAAAATTCTGTAAGGGGAAAGCTTGCCGGATATGATATACCGTCAGAGACTTATCCCGATACTGTATATGACAGAAATGTAAGCGAAGTATCCGGAATATATCACGGAATACCAACATATCCAGCTCTGCTTGCAATGTGGGGACAGCTTTTCGGCATGGAAAATATGATGGATATCGAAACTGTATTCTATATTCTCACTATATTTCTTGTATCATTTGTGTGTACAAATCTGAGACTCAGCTATATGTCAGATATTATAGCATGTGTTTCGACTGCGATATCGCCGATAATAGTATGGGTATCGAAGTCATCACTTACTGAAATGTTTTTAGCTGTTCTTATTATGCTTTTCATAATCCTTCTTACGGACGAGGGACACAAGAAATATCAGGTATTTTCCATAATTCCGGTTATAGTGTATGCCTGCTATCATGTATCTGTATATACTATAATTCCGTATGTTCTGATTATATACGGCGGAATGTATTTTTTTACAAGAAGAAGGGTTCTTGCAGTTCTTATGCTTCTGACTGTTCCTGTATATGCGGTCAGCTACTTTGCTATGCGACAGGTACAGCCTTTTTATACAATGAATAACTATAGCCCCGTATTTTTCGGCAGTACAGGAGTACACAATATTTCCAATATAATTGCCTGCGTATGCACTGCACTTATGATTTTCTGTGCATTGTATGTAACTGTAATCAATAAGGCTTCAAAGAATTTCAGCAGAAGAAATTTTCTGATTAAAATGCAGAAAAGCATACTGATGAGATTTTTTATAATTGCCATGCTCATACTTCCCATAGCATATATAATTTTCAAGGCTTTTTACAAATACGATAATATCGAATATGCCGGAAGTCTTACAATAGTAGGATTTGCCGTGATGTCGGGAATAGTAATTTTCCCTGTGGCAATTATAGTATCAATAGCAAATTCCGGATTTTTTCTTGAAAGGGTATCAAGGCTTGTAATATTTGTATCGTTTTTCTATTGTATACTTGTATATTCTGCATTTTTGAGATATGATATACAGTATTATTATTACTATTCAAGATACCTTGCCCCATTCGTACCGGTTGCAATAGTATTTTCAGTGATGATTCTTGACAGCTTCAGCAAGAAGCTTATAGTGCCTTTATCTCTTGCCGGCATGGTTTTTGTATCGCCATATACTTATTATCTTTCAGGGCATAAAGATGATACCCGTATGGAATGGAGTGTTCTGAATTCGATAACAAGCTATATAACTGCTGATGACTGTATTGTTATAGACTGGGTATATGCTCCGACATTATGGTTGCCTCTGAGGGCTATGACCGGTGCTGATGTGTTTCCGCAGACGACTGATACTCCTGCTTCTCAGTTTGAATGGCTTAAAGACAAGTATAATGATATATATTATATAAGCCGTGATTCTTATGTATATAATGCTGACAGCAATCTTGAAATAGTATATATGGATAATGTTCACGGCTCTGAGGATACCTCGGAAAACGTCGGAAGCCTTATACCTCTTCCGAAAGGCTTTTCGCAGAAGGAAAAATATGTGCATCTCTATCGTGTTATCAGGTGTGATTATTACTATGACAATTATGATATTGTAAAGTGGAGCATTTCTGGAATAAAGGAAAGTGACCGCACATTCTGCTGGACTACTGATGAAAAGGCTGATATACGCTGTAATCTGAATCCTGATAACTATGAGCTTTCCGTTCGTCTTGGAAGTGTTATACCGCTTAAAGAAATCGGAAAAAATAAAATGAGAGTAAATCTCTATGTCAACGGTAATTTTACTGACAGTGCATATATAAATTCAGATACAAACGGAAATGCATTATATTTTGATATAGAAGAACAATATATCAGAGAAGGTTCAAATACAATTACACTTGAATCTGAACTCTGGAACGCTTCAGCAGTAAATCCGGCTGATATGAGAAATCTCGGAATACCTGTTGAGTCGCTTGAATTTGTATCAAAATAACTGAAAGGAAGTTTTTTATAAAATGAAACTGATTATTCAAATTCCATGCTATAATGAGGAAAAAACTCTTGAGCTTGCATATAATGACCTTCCGGGACATATTGACGGCATTGATACCATTGAGTATCTTATCATAAATGACGGAAGTCAGGACAATACTGTGCAGAAAGCCCGTGAACTCGGATTTCATCATATAGTATCATTCAAGCAGAACAAGGGGCTTGCAAAGGGCTTTATGGCAGGTAGATGCCTGTCTGCATCTGGGAGCGGATATTATAGTAAATACTGATGCAGACAATCAGTACTGCGGAGCTGATATAGAAAAGATAGTCCGCCCTATTCTTGAGGAAAAAGCTGATATTGTAATAGGTGAAAGACCAATCGACCAGACAGAGCATTTTTCATGGAAGAAGAAAAAATTCCAGCATCTCGGAAGCTGGGTTGTAAGAATTGCATCAAATACTGATATTCCGGACGCTCCGAGCGGATTCAGAGCATACTCCCGTGAGGCAGCTTTAAGACTGAATGTCGTAAATGAATACACCTATACTCTTGAAACTATTATTCAGGCAGGTCACAATAAAATCGCTATGACATCAGTCCCGATAAGAACCAATCCTGAAACACGTCCTTCGAGACTGTTTTCAAGTATGTGGAGATATATGAAGCGTTCTTCAACTGTTATAACACGTTCCTTTGTAATGTACAAGCCTTTGAAATTCTTCGGAACTATCGGAGCAATACTCTTTATACTTGGTCTTTTGCTGGGAATAAGATTTCTTGTATATATGTTCATGGGTGACGGAAGCGGGCATATACAGTCACTGATACTCACAGCTATTCTTATTATGATGGGATTCCAGACATTTTCAATAGGACTTCTTGGGGATACAATTTCCGCAAACAGAAAAATTCTTGAAGATGTCCAGTACAGGGTAAGAAAGGCTGACTGTGAAAAGAAAGATGAATCCGGTGAATAAGATATGAAAAAGATAAAAATGCTTTATATCACAAGAAAATATCCGCCTGCTGTCGGAGGAATGGAGAATTTCAGCTATAATCTCTATAACAATTTCGATTCCGAAAAGGTGGAGACTGATATTATTTCCCTTGGAAAATCACAGAAGAATCTTGTATGGTTTCTGCCGTATGCATTTTTCAGAACACTTTTTTCGGCTCATAAATATGATGTTATTTTTGTCGGAGATGCACTTCTGAGTGCAATAGGATTTTTTACAAAGCTTTTATTTCCTGAAAAGAAAGTAATTGTAAATGTATTCGGACTTGATATAACCTTTAAGAATCCTCTGTATCAGTTCTATCTGAAATTATTCTACAACAGATTTGACAGATATATATCTATAAGCCGTGAAACTGATAAGGCATTACGTAAAAGGGGAATTAAAAAATCCGTTGTGATTACTCCCGGAGTCGATATTCACCAGTTTGAGGGGAAATCGGCAGACTATAAGAAAATCTGTAAGAAGTATAATATTTCCGATAATGATACTGTTCTGATAACAGTAGGCAGACTTGTAAAGCGTAAGGGAGTCAACTGGTTTATCAGAAACGTCATGCCGGAGCTTAAAGATAAAAATATAAAATATCTGATAGTCGGAGACGGTGAGGACAGGGAAAATATTGAAAAAAGCATAAGTGACTTTGGCTTGCATGATAAAGTAAAAATGCTGGGGCGTGTTGATTCTGAAACGCTTAATGCTGTATACACAAATGCTGATGTATTTATAATGCCGAATATTCATGTTGACGGAGATATGGAGGGATTCGGGCTTGTTGCCGTGGAAGCAAGCCTTGCCGGAGTATCCGTAGTAGCTTCCGGAATCGAGGGTATAAAGGACGCAATATCAGACGGCAAAAACGGATTTCTGCTTGAAAGCGGAAACGTCAAGCAGTTCCGTGACAAAATTATTGATATATCGGAAAACCGTCAGCAATACAAAAATACTGCAAAGCTCCACAGGCAGTATACAATAGATACTTATTCATGGAAATCAATCTGCAATCAGTATACAGAGCTTATTTCCGGAATGATTAAGGAATGAATATGAAAAAGATTGTAAAAATATGCGGAAATATTGTAATGCTTCTGGCGATAGCTTTTATTATAAAGAAATTTATAGATATGGATATAGATTTTGCACAGCTTAAATCGCCGTCTGTGATACTGGCATTGACAATAAGCTTTATCATTCAGACTGTTATAGTTGTTATGGGGTGTTTTCCGTGGCTTGTATTCACAAGGTCGCTTTCGGGAAAGAAAATACCTTTTTCGGAGGCAATGCCGGTATATACGCAGTCCAATATATATAAATATCTCCCCGGAAACGTTTTTCAGTATGTAGGGAGAAATAAGCTTGCCTCAGATATGCAGATAAGCCATGTTGATGTAGCCTGTGCTACTGTATTTGATATTTTTTTCTGTGTATTTTCGACGGGTATTATATCAGCAGTGCTTCTTGGAGGCACTATAGCAAAGCTTATTGAAAAATATGGTAAAAACTTTCTTGTTATAGGAACAGCCGGAATAGTTATTCTTGCAGTTGTCATACTGATTCTGTATGTTAAATTCAAAGATAAGTTCAGCCAGTATATATTACGTTATTCAAAGGCATTCAGGGGCGGTAACCGCTTTGAGGTTCTGAAGGGTGTACTTTATTATTTTCTTCAGAATACTGTATCGGCAGTCATGTATTTTATTTCAATGAAACTGATTTTCGGAAGTACATCAGATGATTTTTCGCTTCTGATAACTCTTACGGGTGCTTTTATGTTTGCATGGATAATAGGATTTATTACTCCGGGAGCGCCGGGTGGTATCGGAATAAGGGAATCTGTAATGATTTTTGTATTCGGGGAGGCTCATGAAGAAATAATGCTTTTTGTGCTTGCAATGCGTATATCGTCAATACTTGCGGATATTATGGCATTCATCATAGGAAAGTTATACAGCAGACTGAAAAAGGCGGACTAATCCGCCTTTTTTTGTTATCAACTGTATATTTTACCTGCAATATCAACGGTTTCCTTAGCGTCCTTTGCATAGAAGTCAGCGTGAATTTTTTCTGCATAGTCGGGAGTGAGAACAGCTCCGCCTACAACGGTTTTACATTCGGGATACTGCTGGTTGAGTAATTCTATAGTTTCCTCCATGGATTTTAGAGTAGTTGTCATAAGTGCGGAAAGTCCTACAAGCTTAACCTGATTTTCGACAGCCGATTTTAAGACAAGTGATTTGTCAACATCTTTTCCGAGGTCGATAACATCATAGCCATAGCTTTCAAGCAGAACCTTTACTATATTTTTTCCTATATCATGAATATCTCCCTTTACGGTAGCGAGAACGACTTTTCCCTTTGATACGGGTTTATCGCCTTTCTGAACGATTTTTTCCTTGATTACTTCAAAGCATGCCTGAGCAGTACCGGCTGTTAAAATTAACTGCGGAAGAAATATTTTACCCTTTTCAAATTTATCGCCGGCAATATCCAGAGCAGGAACGAGATAGTTATTTATAACTTCCATAGGGTCATTTTTTTCAAGAAGCTCACGTGTAATTCTTACGCCGTCATTTTTCATTCCGTTTTCGAGAGCATAGAATATATCGATATCTGATTTTTTATCAGCAACGGGCTTTGGCTTGCTTTCCTGACTGTATATGCTTATAAATTCAACGGAATTTTTGTCAATTCCTTTCAGAAGCTTATAAGCTCTTACTGCTCCGATAATTGATTCAATATTCGGGTTGATAATAGGGAGGTCAAGACCGTTCTGGAGTGCCATAGTGAGAAATGTTCTTGTAATAAGTTCACGGTTGGGAAGTCCGAATGATATATTTGATACTCCTAAAACTGTTCTGAGTCCGAGTTCAGTTTTAACACGTTTAAGAGCATTAAGAGTTTCCATAACACCTTCCTGTTCAGCAGATGCCGTAAGGGTAAGGCAGTCAATATATACATCTTCTTTGGGTATGCCGTATTCAAGAGCTTTTCTGAGAATTTTTTCGGCTATTGCAAATCTTCCTTCGGCAGTTTTCGGAATACCGTTTTTATCAAGTGTAAGACCTACAACGGAAGCACCGTATTTTTTTACAAGCGGAAGAATTTTTTCAAGTGATTCGTCCTCACCGTTGACGGAGTTTACAATAGGTTTGCCGTTGTATACTCTCAGGCCTGCTTCAAGGACTTCGGGTATAGTAGAATCAAGCTGTAAGGGAACATCAACTACCGACTGAACGGCTTTTACAACCCGAATCATCATAGATTTTTCATCTATTGCAGGAAGTCCGACATTTATATCAAGAATATCTGCACCGGCATGAACCTGTTCAATAGCCTGATTGAGTATATAATCAATATTATTGTCAAGCAGAGCCTGCTTGAATAATTTTTTTCCGGTAGGGTTAATGCGTTCTCCGATAATACGGGGCTGATTTATTTCAACACATCTGACGGCAGAGCATACACGGGGTTCAGGAATATAATTACGTTCAACAAAGTCATGCTGATTTACTTTTTCTATCAGAGCTTTAATATGTTCCGGAGTAGTTCCGCAACAGCCTCCGAATATCTTAACACCTAAGTCTGCGATTTTGTAATTGCTTTCAGCGAACTGTTCGGGGGTTACATTGAATTTATTTGTTACAGGGTCAGGCAGTCCGGCATTTGCCTTTACTATAAGCGGAAGGCTTGTATATTCTGAGAGCTTTTTAACAATAGGGTAAAGCTCATCAGCCCCTAAAGAACAGTTTACGCCTATTGCATCAGCCCCCAGAGACTGTAACAGAGTTGCCATACATTCAACATCTGTTCCGGTAAATGTACGCTGATTTTCCTCAAAGGTCATTGTAACGAATATGGGCTTGTCCGAATTTTCCTTTGCAGCAAGAAGTGCAGCTTTTACTTCATATAAGTCCGTCATTGTTTCGAGTACTATCAGGTCGGCATCAGAGCCGGCAAGAATCTGTTGTTTATAGCAGTCGTAGGCTTCTTCAAAGGTAAGCTTTCCGGTAGGTTCAAGAAGCTGACCTATAGGGCCTAAATCAAGAGCTACAAGAGCTTTTCCTCCGGAGGCTTTTTTTGCATTTTCGACAGCTTTTCCTATTACCTGTTCAACGGTGTAACCTGTTCCTTCAAGTTTGAATTTATTTGCTCCGAAAGTATTGGCATATATTATATCCGAACCGCTTTCCACATAAGCCCTATGAATATTTATTATGATGTCAGGATTAGTGATTCCGAGAAGCTCCGGAACGTGTCCGGAATCAAATCCCGATTCCTGAATCATTGTACCCATAGCACCATCAAGAAATATAAATTTTTTTGAATTAAAAATATCGTACATATTATTCCTCCGCATACGCACCAAGAAGCTTGAAATATTCGAGTTCAGATTCAAGCCCTCTGATTAAAGTCTGTACATCTTTATCATGAATATTCCCTTTAAAATTCAGATAGAACATTGCATCAAAGCTTCCGTTTTTAATCGGACGGCTTTCGATTCTGTCGAGATTCATGCCTCCGGTGATGAATTTTGCAAGAAGTCTGTAGAGACTTCCGGAAGTATTGGGAATATTGAGAATTACGGAAATAGTATCGGCATCGGGAAGCACCTTGAAATCCTTTGATATGCATATGAATTTTGTATAGTTGGGTATAAAGTTGGAGATACCCTTTGCAAGTATTTTAAGTCCGAGATTCACTGCACATTCTTCAGAGCATATAACAGCGATATTTTCATTGCTTTCAGATACAAATTTTGCAGCAGTAGCAGTATTTCCGTATTGCTGAGCCTTGAGACCGTTTTTTTCAAGAAAATCAGAACACTGTGAAAGTGCCTGAGGGTGAGAATAAACGCACTCAATATCTTTTATTTCTATGTCATTTTTTACGGCAAGACAGTTTGTGATTTCAACGCATACCGAGCATACTATATGAAAATCGTATTTTCTCATAAGGTCGTATGCCGGAGTTACAGAGCCGGCTGTTGAGTTCTGAACGGGAATTATTCCATAGTCAACATCACAATTTTCCACAGCACGGAAAACATCTTCAAATGTCTGATAGAATGTTATGGGCTTGTCTCCGAAAATCATAGAGGCAGCGGTTTCCGAGTTAGCTCCGGAAGTTCCCTGACAGCCTATTTTTTCAGCATCTCCGAGATTTTCAATGGAAGTAAAGCTTATGTGAGAATCCTCTTTCATGATTTCCTGTTGCTGGAGATATTTGCTTATATCCATAATAGCCGTAAATAAAACAGCAGAACCGTTTTTCAGACCTGGATTTGTTGTTTTTTCTCTTACTTTTTCAATAATCTGGTTTTCACGGCTGCTCTGAAATATCGGAAGATTATTTGCCTTTTTATATACTGCAACATTTTTGCAAAGCTCCATACGCTTTTCAAAGAGTTCAAGTATCTGACTGTCAATACTGTCAATACTTTCACGGAGTTGATTCAAATCCATAAAAAAAATACCTCATTTCGGAATTATTATTATAATATATATTCTATCAGATTTTTTTGAAAATTGCAACAAAAAGATTATAAATATATTGCAATCGGACGTGGATTTGTGCTATAATAAATACTGATACTGATTTTCAGCAAAGGTTTTATACAGATGAGGAAAAATATAAGAATACTGGGAATTGACCCCGGATATGCAATAGTAGGCTTCGGAGTTCTGGATTATGACGGATTCAGATTTACTCCGGTTGAATACGGTGCTATAACTACAAGTGCTGATATGGAGTTCACAAGCCGTCTCAGAGCGATTCACGAGGATACAGAATTTATTTTTGAAAGATTCCAGCCTGACTGTATGGCTATAGAGCGTCTTTATTTCACTACAAATCAGAAAACGGCTATTGATGTGGCACAGGCAAGGGGAATAGTGCTTTTATCATCAGCAATACGTAATATTCCGGTATCAGAATATACACCACTGCAGGTAAAGCAGTCAGTAGTGGGCTACGGAAAGGCAGAAAAACGTCAGGTAATGGAAATGACACGTCAGATACTGGGACTTGCACATATTCCCAGACCTGATGATGCTGCTGATGCTCTTGCGATTGCGATATGCCATGGTCATACAAGCCGTTTCGGATAGAAAAATTTTTTTGCTTTTGGAGAGATAATTTATGATATATAGTTTAAGGGGCAGAATTATCTGCAAGGAGGATAATCTTGCTGTTATAGAATGCGGAGGTGTAGGATATGCCTGCCGTACTACTCTTAATACGCTTTCACGGCTTGAATGCGGTGAGAATGAAACAGTTCTTTATACTTTTATGAATGTCCATGAGGGAGGTATAGAGCTTTTTGGATTTGCGGACAAAAGTGAGCTTAATTGCTTTAAAATGCTTCTTTCGGTATCCGGTGTAGGTGCTAAGGCGGGACTTTCAATACTTTCTGATTTTACGCCTGAACAGTTCGCAACGATTATAGCCTCCGGAGACAGCAGGACACTTACAAAATCAAAAGGCATAGGAGCAAAAACGGCTCAGAGAATTGTGCTGGAGCTTAAAGATAAGGTTACTGCCGAAAGTTCCGGATATGAGCTTTCAGGAGCTTCAGAGGCGGTTATTAAAAGAAATTCCGCACGTTCAGAGGCACTTGAGGGACTTATGGTTCTGGGATATACCCAGAGCGAGGTTATGCCGGTTCTTTCCGGACTTGATGAAAAGCTTGATACAGCCGGACTTATCAGAGAGGTTCTCAGGGCAATGAGCAAAAAATAGTTTTTTTGAAAGCGAGTTGGTTTAAATGAATTTAGATGAGTTACTGAAACAGGCAATTACCGACCCGTCAAAGCGTGCGGTATTTCTTCAGACTCTTATAAAAAGTGATATATATGTTATATGCCGTTATCCTGTAAAGCAGGAAAGAGGACGTCAGAATGAGGGTATTCAGCTTGAACTTATTACCGTAAGCAATCCCGAAGGCAGAATGTTTATACCGTTTTTTACAAGCTTCAGAGCCTTACAGCAGTTTGCAAAGAGATATGTTGACTGCTATAAGATGAATTGTCTGAGATTCTTTGATTTGATACAGTCAGTATCCGCTGTGCTGAATCCGAATTCATACGGCAAGGAGTTTTCTTCTCAGGAGATAAAAAGTATTCTGATGATTGCACAGCATCTGAAAATAAAAGCAATTTCATACAACGAAGCTGATACTATATCATACCGGAAGCCAACCCATGACGTAAGCCATATTATAAAAGCATCATCAAAATTTCTTTCAAAACAGCCCAACGTTGACAAGGCTTACATAATGGAGATGATGAGAGGAAGCGAAAAACCTCAGATACTTCTCATCATAGACATGATTGGAAGTACAAGAAAGCTATTTGTACCGCTTTCAAAGTGTCTCTCAAAAACCACCAGAAATAATGAACATCTTTGTTTTCTCAGCTATGAACAGGATATAGCAAAAAAAGCAGTTTCCGGCTTTGAGCCTTTTTATGTGAGAAAGAAAAGATATTTTGAAAAATAATTTGTATAAAAGGAGGATTTCCCCTTGATTGAAACAGATGATATGGAGTTTGCTCCGAGAATAATTACTCCCGACAATACTCCGGAGGATTCTGAAATTGAAATCACCCTCCGTCCGCAGACACTGAATGAGTATATCGGACAGGATAAGGTAAAGCAGAATCTTGCAATATATATAGAGGCAGCTAAAAGACGCGGAGAGCCTCTCGACCATGTATTATTATACGGACCTCCCGGACTGGGAAAAACAACGCTTTCAGCAATTATAGCTCATGAAATGGGAGTGAATCTCAGAATTACAACAGGCCCTGCTATAGAAAAGCCGGGTGATCTTGCATCACTTCTGACAAGTCTGAATGATAATGATGTGCTTTTTATAGATGAAATCCACAGGCTTTCAAGAGCCGTTGAGGAGATTCTGTATCCGGCTATGGAGGACAGGGTTATTGATATTATACTCGGAAAAGGGCCTTCTGCACGTTCTATAAGAATGGATTTGAGACCTTTTACACTTATCGGAGCTACAACAAGAGCCGGACAGCTTTCATCTCCGTTGCGTGACAGGTTCGGAGTTATACAGAGACTTGAATTGTATAATCAGGAACAGCTTACGGATATCATACGCCGGAGCAGTATGATTCTGGGAATACCGTGTACGGCTGACGGTGCAAAGGAAATTGCCGGACGTGCAAGAGGTACGCCCCGTATCGCCAACAGACTTCTGAAGCGTGTGCGTGATTTTGCCGATGTTATGGGAAATGGAAAAATTACTCAGGAAATAGCCTCGATAGCATTGAGCAGACTTGAAATTGACAAGCTGGGTCTTGACAGTCTTGACAGGCGTATGCTTGAAATGATTATAAAGGGCTATAACGGAGGCCCTGTGGGTCTGGAAACGCTTGCTTCTGCACTCGGTGAGGAGGCCGTTACTCTCGAAGATGTATGCGAGCCTTTTTTAATGCAGTTAGGATTTCTTGGAAGAACTCCGAGGGGACGCTGTGCGACAAACCTTGCATATAAGCATCTGGGATATAAAATTCCCGATAATAACAGCGGACAGATGACTTTCGGAAATCCATGAGTATAAGAGAGAAAAACAGATTTCATAATGCTGAATTTTCAGGAAAAATAAATGGTATGATTAACGGTCAGTCAACCGGAATTATTCCGCATTTAAGATACGGCTTATTCAGTATGTCATATAACGGCTGTGAGGTTATAGCCGTATACAATGCACTTTTATATTCCGGAAAAAATATACCTCTTTATGAAGTGTCATATATTATGGAAAAGCATAGAATATTACTGGGAGCTTTCGGAAGTAATCCATACTGCTTTGACAGGCTCGGGGATTCTCTCAGCCTCAAAGCGGAGCGTATATATAAAACGGACGGAATATCCGCATTTATAATCAGTCTATGGTGCGGAAAGCCTTTTCTTTCGGGTATTCATACTATGTTCTGTATTCCGGATAAAGGCAGAATAACAGTTTACAACAGATACAATCAGGATATCCATGAGAGAATATATCCTGATTTCAAATCATTTGCAGGCAACAGGAAAATTATTTCGATATATTCCGTTGCCGTATAAATTTTATTATAAGGAGATTTTTTACAATGGGAAGACTTTTTGGAACAGACGGTGCAAGAGGAATTGCAGTAACAGAATTAACCTGTGAGCTTGCTATGCAGATTGGACGTGCGGCAGCACTTGTACTCACTAAGACTATGAATCACAAGCCGGTAATTTTAATAGGAAAGGATACAAGAATTTCATCTGATATTCTTGAATCAGCACTCTGTGCAGGTATATGCTCCGTAGGTGCAGATGCTGTAATTCTCGGAGTTGTACCTACTCCGGCAGTAGCATATCTTGTAAAGGAACAGAAGGCAGATGCAGGAGTAATGATTTCGGCATCACATAACAGTGTTGAATATAACGGAATAAAGCTCTTTTCATCAACAGGCTATAAGCTTTCGGACGATACAGAGGCAGAAATTGAACGTCTTATTCTTGACAATCCCGAAGAAATTACTTTAAAATCCCATACAGAAGTAGGTCGTATCACACATTGTGAAAATCTCATTGAAAATTACATAAATCATGTAAGAAAGTCTGTAAAGGGTGATTTTCAGGGAATGAAAGTAATGATAGACTGTGCAAACGGTTCATCATCTGCAACAGCAAAGCAGATTTTCGGAGGAATCGGCGTTGAATGTATTTATATTAACTGCAATCCGGACGGTACTAATATAAATGACAAGTGCGGTTCAACGTATATAAGCGGACTTCAGCAGGCTGTAAAGGAAACCGGAGCAGATATAGGTCTTGCATTTGACGGTGATGCGGACAGATGTCTTGCAGTAGATGAAAACGGAGAACTTGTTGACGGCGACAAGCTTATTGCAATATGTTCAAAAGCTTATAAGGAACAGGGCAGACTTAAAAATAATTCAGCAGTCGTAACAGTTATGACTAATATAGGATTTTCACAGTTTGCAAAGGAAAATGATATAAATATAATCACAGCAAGCGTGGGGGACAGATATGTGCTTGAAAAAATGCTTGAGGGCGGATACAATATCGGCGGAGAGCAGAGCGGTCATATAATATTCCTTGATGAAGCTACTACAGGTGACGGACAGCTCTCAGGAGTAAAGGTTCTTGAAGTACTGCAAAATTCAGGAGTTAAGATGAGCGAGCTTGCAGGAATTATGACTTCATATCCGCAGATTATGGTCAATGTAAAGGTTACTCCCGAAGTAAAGGCCAACTGGAAATCATATGATGATGTAAAGGCTGTTATTGAAAAATATGAGAAAATTCTCGGTGATGACGGCAGAATTTTAGTACGTGAAAGCGGTACAGAACCTCTTGTAAGAGTTATGCTTGAGGGAAAGGATACTGAACAGATTACCGCTATGGCTAATGAAATTGCAGATAAAATCAGGGAGCATATCTGAAAATGAAAGTTACCGTCATAAACGGACAGAATCATAAAGGTTCAACATGGAATATGGGAAATATTCTTGCAAAAAAGCTTTCATCAGATGTAAAGGAAATTTTTCTTCCACGTGATTTCGGAGAATTTTGCTGTGGCTGTACCAATTGCTTTGTAAAGAATGAGAAGCTCTGTCCTCACTATGAAAAGCTTAAACCTATAACTGATGCTAT
Organism: Oscillospiraceae bacterium; assembly: GCA_029005335.1. Classification (GTDB taxonomy): domain Bacteria; phylum Bacillota; class Clostridia; order Oscillospirales; family Ruminococcaceae; genus Ruminococcus. The sequence goes on along the minus strand of JAQXFT010000140.1, from coordinate 659 downwards.
TGATGAAGCTGATGTTCTGATTTTTACAACTCCTGTTTATGTTTATCACTGTACGGGTTCTATGAAAGCTTTTCTTGACCATTATGGTTACAGATGGCTTATTCATCGTCCTGAAGCGAAGATGTTCAGTAAACAGGCTGTAATACTTTCAACGGCTGCCGGAGCAGGTATGAAATCTGCAAACAAGGATATTAAGGACAGTATGTTTTTCTGGGGCATTGCTAAAACATATTGTTACGGAAAGGCTGTTATGGCTGTTTCGTGGGATACTATACAGGAAAAAAAGAAAATTCAGATTGAAAAAAAACTTGACAGTATTGCAGGAAAAATAAAATCGCATAACGGAAAAATCAAGCCTTCAATAAAAACAAGAGTTTTTTTCAGTATTATGGGAAAGTTCCATAAATCCGGATTCAATAAAGCTGATGATAAATACTGGGAAGAAAAATATCAGTTCGGAAAAATAAAGCCGTGGAATTTATAAAAGGAGATTAATTGAATTGAGAATAGCAGAAAACTGGAAAGACTACAGAATAATAGATACATCTGACGGAGAAAAACTCGAAAAATGGGGCGGTATATCACTTGTACGCCCCGACCCTCAGATTATATGGAAAACTCCAAAAAAATCGCCCTTATGGGATAGTGCTGACGGACAT
>JAQXFT010000139.1 GCA_029005335.1 Oscillospiraceae bacterium | reverse complement strand
ATATCCGACGTGGTCCATATGTGCGTGTGATATGAATATCTGATTTATCTGATTCAAGGAATAGAATGAATGTAACGCAGTCAGTTGTGAAATTACAGGATTAAATTTCAGATTTTTATTGTTACCGATTCCGGCATCAAGCATTATATGATTATTGCCAAGCTGAAGGTAATAACAGCTCGCTCCGACCCGCTGTCCGCCTCCGAGAGGCATAAATAGTATTTCAGTATTCATTTTCACGCTCCTTATAAAGATTAAAATATAAAGCAGATATTGTGATATACGGCTTATCATTGTAACTTAATGATATTATATCATATTTCCCATAAACTTTCAAGTTTAATTGATATTGTGTTGTCAGATTTGTAATATGCTCCATAAAGGCAATCTGTTTTTTGTTTATACTACACAATCGGAGGGTGTCTGAATCAATATAGCGGTTAAGCGTTAATAAAAGAGGTTTTCAGTAACAGTAATTGTAAATTATTTGTGAACGGACATACATATGTCCTGTATGAAATCTATAATAAGAAAAAGATGTATTTTATTTTAAATCATCAGAATCATGAACGGAAATTGTTACTGTTGACAAGGTGAAAATTATATGATATATTATAACCAATATAAATGACATTCAGATGAGGTGTAAAAATGATAAACAGAAAAATGCTGATAAACAGAATAAATAAGATATCATCTTTGGAAAGTATAATGAAGAACAGTTATATTTCTGAAGAAATAAAGAATATAAAATCACGTATTGAAGATGATACCTTCCGGATTGCAGTTGTCGGGGAATTCAGTTCGGGAAAATCCACATTTATAAATGCAATTATCGGAAAGGATATTCTGACCCATGCAGTAAATGAGACAACCGCAACAATTACATATATATATAATGTACCGGAAAATGATGAAAAAATCGGAAGCTGTGACGTGATTTACAACAACGGAAAGTCTGAACATCTGGCGGATATGAACCAGCTTAAAAACTATACGACTGTTCAGAGCAATAACAATGTTGTTGAGAAAATAAAATCTGTTTCGGTATATGTACATTTTCTTGATACAAATCTTCCTGTTGTTATTATGGATACTCCCGGATTGAACGGAATTGCTGAAAAGCACCGTGAAATAACGATAAACGAGGTTAAAAAGGCTCATGCCTGTATATATGTCTTTTCGCTCAAGGGTATTACAGATTCTGACAAGGATTTTATAAATATCCTGCTTAACTATCAGAATCAGTTTATTTTTGTTCAGAATTTCATTGATTGTATCCGTAAATCAGAGGGAGAAACTGCTGAAAACAAAATCAGGGAAATTGATAATTCTCTTAAAAGTCAGTACGACAGCTATAAATTTGAATACAATATAATCGCCGTATCTGCACTGAAGGCACTTGTTTCAAAGGACAGGGAAATCAGGAAGCTTTACAGTGATGATATATATGAAATTTCAGAAGCACAGCGTAAGGAAATATACAGTCAGTCCAATTTCAGGGAGCTTGAAGAAATTCTTGAAAAAATAATGAAGGAGGGAAAGTACAGGCAGATTGTACTTGAATCGGCAGTTCACAGGCTTAAAAATATTATTGATGAAATTCTGAATAATCTGAATACTATTCAGGAAATCAATACAGAGCTGAGAAAGAATGATTCAGGCTCAGAACGAATAGAACACGCTGAAGCCATCAAAAAAAATATTGAGGATAAAATACCCGTAAGAAAACGCAGTCTTGAAAATCTTATTATCGCCAGAGATGCTGAAAACAGAAGGATTTTAAAATCGGACTGTCAGAAAATGCTTGAGGAAATCAGCTCGGAGGCAGAAAAGGATATTGACAGTAAAATAACTAAATATGATGATATTCAGAATTTTGAGGACAGGTACAAATCGTCCGTTCCCGTTTATTACAATAACTTTTTAAGCAGAAAAATCAACAGTGAGCTTTTGCCGGAGCTTAACAGAAATATTTCCGGAAATATGGGGCATCTTTATGATGAAGTAATACAGCGTGTCACAAGATATACAATGGAGCTTTCAGAAAAGAAATCTGAATTTGATGTTAAAGAGCTTGAGGACAGACAGGAAAAATTTGAAATAAAAGATAAAAGCTGGCAGATGGAAATCGAAAGGAATCGTCAGAAAGTATCGGACGAAAGAGAAAAGTCCAGAAGGCTTGATGAAGCTATCCGAAGAAACAATTCAGATCTGAGAGCAGAGGAAGCAAAGCTTTCTGAGGAAAAACAGAATCGGGAACGTGTTTCAAAGGAATATGACAATGAAGTCAGAAGACTTGGTTCAAGACCGGAAGTGGAGTACCGGAAGGAAGCCAGAACACGAACTGTAAAGCGTACAGGATTTTTAGGACGTATAATGGATTTTTTCAGCACAAAGACTGAAACTTATTTTGAATATGTGCCTGATGATTCAAGACAAAGGGAATGGGAAAGAGAAAAGGCATCTGTTTCCAACAGATATTCTCAGCTTATTCAAAGACATAAAAGCAAGATGAACGGTTATGAAGACAATATCCGCCGGCTTAATTATGAGATAAAAAATGATTCACGCCGGAAAGCTGAATGTGAAAACAATATAAGAGACATTGAAAGCCGAATCAAAAATGAAACAGAATATTTTGAGAAGGCACTCAAGGTGAATCAGAATGAATTCTGCATTAATCAGAAAAAACAGCTTAAAAGAGAAATCAGGGATATACTTCTTGGCAGAACCGGAAATGAATGTGTAATTGAACGCATGGAGAATTACATCGACAGAATTTCTGACAGGAATCTCCCTGAAATAAAAGATATGACATTCAGATTCTTTGATGAAAATGTAAGGAGTCAGATTGAATCACTTAATAAAATTATAGCTTCCAATAATGAGAAGCTTGATAGGCTTTATGAATCCAATGAAAGCGAAATCAATATTCTTAAAGAAATAAAAAATAGTCTCAGGAGTGAAAAAATATGAACAGCTATAAAAAAGAATATATTGAAAAAAAAGAAGAAGTTCTCGAATGTCTGGAAAAGGCAAAGGATTTTCTTACGTCAAACGGCTATGAGCATCAGGCGGAAACGGTTGATTCACAGATGCAGAATTTGAAAAACGGTGAATTTTCAATATCTGTAGTAGGGGAATTCAGTGCAGGCAAATCGACGTTTCTCAATGCACTTATGGGAGAAAAAATACTTCCTTCCTTTACAAACGAGACAACAGCAACAATTAATTTTCTCCGCCATAAAAGCAAATCAGAATCCGGCGAAAGCGGTCGTGTTTACTATAATGACGGACATACCGAAAATATTCAGAGTGCTGATATAGTTACAATCACAAATTATGTAAGCACATCAAGCAAGGAAGTTGATGTGGCACAGTCTGTAAGTCATCTCGACCTTTTTCTTGAATCAAAATTCCTTGAAGATAATGTAACTCTTGTTGATACCCCCGGACTTAACGGTACACGCAAGGGACACAGGGAAATCACTGAAGACCAGATTGAAAAATCAAGTGCAGGAATTTTTCTGTTCAAGGCTGACCAGCCCGGAAGTGAATCAGATTTCAGGTTTCTTACGGAGCTGAGAAAACGAGTGAAAAATATTATTTTCGTTCTCAATAAAATTGACGGAATAAAGGCAAGTGAGGGTGAAACGGTAGATTCCGTAATAGAAAAGCTGAAACAGAATTATAAGCTTATGTATCCTGAGGAGACAACTATACCGGAAATATGGCCTCTTTCGGCATATGAGGCACTTGTTGCAAGAAGCAGTCAGAATCTTGATTTCCGTGGACGTGACAATTTCAGCAGTGAGGAAAAGGCTGAATTTGAAAAGGCTTCCAGAATGGGGGCATTTGAAGACAGGCTCTGGAGATTTCTTACCTGCGGTGAAAAGACAAAGCAGGCACTGCTTTCACCGGTAAGCCAGCTTATCAGCCAGCTCAGCGAGATAAACAAAAATCTTAATAATGAACTTTCTGTAATTTCCGGTTCAGTTGACAAGGGCGAAATCGAAGAGCAGATGATTGAGCTTGAAAAAATGCTCAGTGAACTTGATGAAAAGCTGAATGAACAGACTAAGGAAATGAAAAATTCCGTCCGGAATGCCGAAAGTGAATTTAACGAGGAAGTAAAATCTGAAATCGAAAGATTCAAAAACAGATTCACATCAGATATAGAAAACTTTACTGACATTGATGAGGTAGAACCTGAAAAAATCGAGAAAAATATTGAGAAATCCCTCATGAAGATACTGAATACAGCTTATGAAAACTATACTGAAAGTCTCAGGGATACAATTTACCGCTGCAATATTGAAATCACAGACAAATTCAATGAAACGCTTTCAGCAAATCTTGGTGTGACTCTTGACAATAAGCTTGAGGTTACCGTAATGGAAACAGGAATTGAAAAGTATTCCGAGGAAACTGAAAGGCTCAAGGCTGAGATAGATAAGATTAGTCAGGATATCATAGCGGCAGACGAAAGGCATGAAGATGCCTTTGAGCTTGAAAGAAAGAGGCTCAAGCTTGAACAGCAGCTTGCGGATAACAGGGAGAAGAAAGAATGGATTATGAGAGAAACCCTCAGCAATGTTCCTGAGGACAGAATAATCGAGGTTGAAGATGTGGAATATGTCAGCAGAGGAGGAATTTTTGGAACAATTGTAGATATTCTTATCGGAAAGCAACGTGAGAAAAAAATCAATCGTGTAGTGGATTCAACCGCCCGTAAAGAATATGAACGGAGAAAAAATGATATTATCAGTGAGCATAATTCTGAGGAAAACAGAATCATGCAGGAAATGGCAAGGCTTGAAAGTTCAGGAACAGAGAGTGCAAGGGCAATTGAAAAACAGCTTGCCCGTCTTAATGAGCTGAGAGAGAGAAAAAGGGAAGCCCTGAGAGCATATGAGGAAGAAGCCAGTAAGGAAATGGCGGAAAAATATCAGCTTGCTCTTAAAAGACAGAAGAATGAAATAAACAGTTATATTGATTCTGTAACAGACCAGTTTATATCAGATGTAAAACGCAGCTTCAGAAAGGAAAGAGACATTCAGCTTTCTGTCATGAAGGATTCTGTAGGCGTAAATATTACCGGTCAGATAAATCTGAAAAAGCGAGAGCTTGAGGCTCTTAAAAGCAAATCAGATGCTGCAGTTGCAGAAAAGGATAGGAGAAAGACCGAAATCGAAGCTCAGACAGCTTCACTGAAAGAAATCCTTATAGCCGCCCTTGATATTGAGTCAGATATTAATGATATCCGTGTCGATGTAATCGCTGAGGAGAAATTATAATGAAAGAACGAATTAATAAGCTTATTGAAATTTCAGAGG
>JAQXFT010000138.1 GCA_029005335.1 Oscillospiraceae bacterium | reverse complement strand
ACACGTGGAACATTTATATCAAGGCATGATGTCATAGGAATTGCAGTTCTTTCGGAGCGTGCTGTTGCAACAGTAAAATGCAGACCCTTTTTAATCAGCGAGTTTATAATCAGGGCGGTATTTTCTGATATTTCCGCATTGGAATTTAAGAGAGTACCGTCCAGATCGGAAATAAAAAGCGTTTTCATATTTTTACTAAAAGCGATACGGCATGAGCTGATATTCCAAGCATTTCACCGGTAAAGCCGAGCTTTTCCTCCGTGGTAGCTTTAACGCTGATTTGTGATATATCGCATTTGCAGGCTTCTGCAATATTTTCACGCATTTTTATTATATAAGGTGCAAGCTTAGGCTTCTGTGCAATAACAGTGGAATCTATATTCCCTATTTTGTAACCGTTATTTTCCATAACCTGACAGACCTTTTCAAGCAGTTTAATGCTGTCTGCATTTTTATAATTATCGTCATTGTCGGGGAAAAGGTGACCAATATCTCCGAGAGCCAACGCTCCGAGTATGGAATCCATTATTGCGTGTACAAGCACATCTGCATCGGAGTGTCCGAGAAGTCCTTTATCATGCGGAATATCAACACCGCCTAATATAAGCTTTCTGTTTTCTGTAAGTCTGTGAACGTCATATCCGTGACCTATTCTGAACATAGCAAAACCTCCGCAATTTTAATATCTTCTGGAGTAGTTATTTTAATATTTGTATAATCTCCGACAGTCATATATACTTTGTGACCGATAGCCTCAACAAGCTGGCAGTCGTCCGTAAAGTCAAGACCGTGTTCAAGAGCAAAATCCATGCCTTCAAAATAGATTTTTTTTCTGAATATCTGCGGAGTCTGTGTTATATACAGAGACGGGCGGTAGGGAGTATCAACAATAAGGCTGTCTGATACTACTTTAATAGTATCCTTAACCGGTACTCCGAGAGTAGCTCCTCCGAATACAGAGGCATCTTTTATAGTTTTTTCAATATGTTCCGGTTTGACAAGAGGTCTTGCACCGTCATGTATTGCAATAAATTCCGTATCCTTTGATACATGGCGTATACCGTTTGTAACGCTTTTCTGACGTGTATCACCGCCCTCAACGCATAATCTGAATTTTGATATATTAAGCTTTTCGGCTTCTGATTTTATAGAATCGAAATCCTGAGGACGTGAGACTATAATAATTTCCTTTATTGATTCAGTATTCTGGAATGCAAGCATAGTATTTCCGATAACGGTGGAATTTCCAAGCGGAAGAAGAATTTTATTTACACCGCCCATTCTTGTGGAATTGCCGGCACATACAATAACGGCTGAAGTATTCATAGAAAAAAAAGCTCCTTTCGGCACTGATAGAAATATTATATCACTTTTGGCTTTCAAATGCAAACAATATTGAAAATTTAAAAAATAAATATACATAATATACAATAATTGCAGAAATTTTTGTGCATAAATACATTAAGGGCGGAAATATTATCCGCCCTTATTAAATTCAGAATAATTTTTGAAAGAAATATTAAGGTCGACATCTCCCTCAATTCCGGGGACAGAGCCGTCGGAGGCATACTGCCAAATCTGATAATCATAGCAGTAAGTAGGCTTTTCGATATACTGAGCAAGCCAGAAGTCGTAATCCTTAAGGCGAAGCAAATCAAGCTTTAAAAGTGATGTGCGTAAATTCTGGTAAATCATAGGAGTATATCCGGCAGATTTTACACGTTCACAGAAAGCAGTACAGCAGTCAGCGAGAATTTCAACGCTTAAATCATCAGTACGGGCGACATCTTCCATAATAATTTCCCAGTCGAAAACAACAGGATATGTTATATTATAATTTTTAATTGCATTTATAGTAAAATCTGCCTCCTCAATAGCTTCCTCCTTGGTAATAGCCTGAGAGAAGAAATAAACGCCTATTTCTATGCCGTTCTCGGTAGCATTTTTAACATTTTCATGAAATTTTTCATCGATATGTATAGAGCCGTCACCATATGTTCTGACACCGACACGGAGAAAGGCGAATTTTATACCTGATTCCGCCACCTTTTTCCAGTCTATATTCCCCTGATACTGTGATATATCTATACCGGGGATAGAAACTATTGTATCGTTTTCCTTATAGAATGAATAGTTGTTTCTTGTAATGATATTATTCATATCATATGTACATTTTCTGATGTCATCAATAACAGGGAGATACATTTCACCTACGACGGAATCCGACATAGTAATTTTCTGACCGTCGAGCTGATATACAGTTTCTTCCTTTTCGATAACGGGATTTATACGTGTTTCAAGCGAATTGAATACAGGAACAGTATCATCATTTTTTTGTTTGCGGAATACTGAAAAGTATACTATAATGGAAAGCAGTATAAAAATAACAATAGTCTGAAAAATCGCAAGAGCTTTAAGAGATTTATTTTTCATAAAATATCCTCCGGAATTTTTTCTCTGTTATATAATAACACAAAATCCGACAGATGTAAATAGGAAAATATTAATAATAAAGGGAAAAACCTACATTATTATATTTTTTTATAAAATCCTGCTGTTTTTCTATTACCTGAGAATCCTCAATCCATTCATTTTTCCCCGAACCAGCCCATTTATCTTCTTTTCCCTGCTTGTATACAGCAAGTCCGATTACAAGTGATACATCAGAATTTTCCGTTATATCGTACCATTGCCGGAAGGTCTGTTCAAAAGGGCAGGTGTCGTTCTGAAAGCCGAAATAAATCTGAGGCACTATATAGTCACAGTATCCGGAATCACTGCACCATTTTTTTACATCTGCAAACTGTGAATTATAGTCAATATCCATATTTCCCTGAGGACTTATTCCGAAAAGAATATTATCGTCATAATTTTTTATTGTGGAATATATTTCTGATACAAGCTTATTTATATTATTTATACGCCATTGAGTGAGGTCAGATTGTCCGGAGTCTGAAAAAGCAGATTTATCAAAGCTTTCATCTGTAGCAGGGTAGAAGTAGTCATCTATGTGAATACCGTCAACATCATAATTCTGAATAATTTCAAGTATGCCGTCTGTAATCAAATCTGTTACTTTGTCATATGCCGGATTAAGCCACATTCTTCCGTTGACATTGCATATATAAGTATCCTGAAATTCATTGAACCATTTTTTCGTTATAAAGTCATCAGATATGGAGACAAATTCTTCAGCAGTCTGACAGCGTAAGGGATTTATCCATGCGTGTACAGATATATCAAGACTGTGAGCTTCTGATATAAGTATTTCAAGCGGGTCATAATCCTGATTCAGAAAAGAACCGGTCGGAAAGAGGTCTGATTTATAATAAGCATCTCCGAAGGCTCTTACATGAAAATATACAGTATTGATATCCTGATTTTCAGCTTCAGAAAGCATTTCCCTGACGGAGTCTGTAAACTCCTGTTCAGATTTGTTAAGCATAATATCAGAGTAATCAAGATAGGAAATCCACCTTGCATACTGAACATCATAATTTATACATGAGCTTATTCTGTTTTCATCTGAATCAGGAGTGATATAAAGCTGATTTATATCCTGATAATAAAGCTCCGGAGAGCTTTCGCAGGTATTATTTCCGGAATCACTGCATGATACAAGAAGCATAAGCATTATAATTATACCTGATAATTTAAAAATCCTCATATAAAAAAACCGTCCTTAATACGAATATATTAATATATTCTATTAGGAACGGTATATAATTATTACAGTTTTCTGAAGCCGTTTTCAAGGGGAGTATCCTGAAAGGCTGTAGGGTCAGTATTTTCTGCATTAAGGAATATCAGTTCCCTGAGCATATGACAGCCCCTGAAAGCCTCTTTTCCTATGAATTTTATATTCTGAGGCATAATAACTTTTTCAAGGCTGTAACAGTGCAGAAAGGTAAACGGATTTATAATATCGATATTTTCTGAGAGCTTTGCATATCTGATATATGTACAGTATGAAAAAGCACCGTTTTTAATTTCCCTGACGCTGTCCGGTATTATGATTTTTTCAAGATTCGTGCATAATGAAAAGGCTTCATCTCCGATAATCTCAACGCCGTCCGGAATTTCGGTTTCATTCATGCCTTCACAGCCACAGAATGCCGAATCGCAGATTATTTTAACACTGTCCGGAATTTTAACGCTTGTGATATCAAAGCAATGTGCAAAGGCTTCTTCACCGATACATACAATACCATCAGGGATTATGACATTTCCCGTACAGCATTTTGCATCAATGAGAATACCATTGACTGTTACAAACGGACTTTCAGAACGCATATTACTTAGCCACTGAGTTCCCTCAAAGGCTCTTGCTTCAATATTTTTTATGCTTTTGGGAAATACAATATTTCTGATATTTTTACAGTTTTCAAATGCACAGAAAGCAATATCTGTAATTCCGTCCGGAATAATAACCTCAGTTATATCCGGTTCTTCCGTATATCCACAGAGAATATTGTTTTTTATTTTCATACCCATATATTGCAGTTCTCACTCGGGATTATATTTTTGAATATCCGAAGCTGTTTATAATGGCATCGACCTTTCTTCCGTTTCTGCACATTTCACATTCGCTGGGGAGCTTAGATTCATATGCAGGCATATCATCGATATGAAATACTGATACAACCGGAATATCTGCATATTCATCAATAGCACTGAATATTGAAGCAATTCCGGCAAGATTACCGCCGTAATATTTAAGACATTCAACAGAGCGGTTTATAGTTTTTCCGGTAGATACAGAGGCAATCAGAAGCAGAATCTGTTTGTCAGCAATTTTATCCTGAATATTATCTCTGAAGATAAGCTGATTATTGTTGTTTGCTTCCGGAGTGATAACACGTATATCATTACCGCTGTTTATGCCGTTTCCGTGATGACCGAGCTTTTCGGCAAGGAATGCACCTATCATTTCAGTACCCTCAAGGCATATGATAGTATCAATAGGTGTTGAATGTGCATAGGCTTTTGCGATTTCTTCAGAAGCCTCACGAGCCATTCTGTAGCTTGTTTTAACTGATGTCATATCGATAAAGTAATTTACGTGTGAATGGTTTGTAGCGAAGTGTCCGGGGATTACATCAACCTTGACCTGACTGTTGTTTTTGGATTTGATTTTAATAGCTCTGTTTTCCATAAGAAAAAAGTCTCCTTTTAAGTATTTCAAAATATATTATAATTATATCAGAAAAGAATTTTTATGTCAAGGAAAATACAAAACTGATTGACATTTTTCGGAACAGGTGATATAATGAAAATATCGAAGCAAACAGGGTGTTTTTGATGAAATTATATAGAAAGGGACGATTTTTATTAACACTTTTATTTTTAAAAGTATTCTGGAGAAAAATATAAATGTTCTGTTTCATTTTACTCAGGCAGAAAATTTAAAAAACATTATGTTAAACGGATTATTACCAAGGTCTGTTATGGATAAATATGGTGTAAATTATCTTTATAATGATGAAAATCGATATGATAATTGTAAAAATGCTGTTTGTACTTCAATAGGATTTCCAAATTATAAGATGTTTTATTCCCTGCGAATGCAGAATCCTGATGTTAAATGGGTTGTGATTGCTTTAAATCCGAGAATATTATGTGATATGCCATGTGCATACTGCACGACAAATGCCAGTGACAATAGTATATCCGGTACTTCTATTGAAAGTCGCATGACTTATGATGCATTTTTAAAGCTTTTTGAAGAACAGCCATATCCCCGTACACGTTCAAATATGAAACTGCCTTCATGTTATCCGACTAATCCACAAGCTGAAGTTTTAGTTTTCAGTAAGATTCCGACATCTTATTTCTACGGAGTTGTATTCAATGATGAAAATTGCCGGAAAAATAATCATAATTTATTACGAATGTTCAATATAAAAGCATATATGAATACAGATTCACCTATAGATTTCTTTTCGTGCAGAAAAGATTATAGCTTTTGGAGCTGAGATTGAAATGGCTGTAAGACCTGTTTTTGTTACTACAGATAAATTTCCGTATTATAAGACATACGACATAGATTTTAAATATTTTAACGGGTTTTCTGTATCACAGAAGCAAAAATCCATACAAAGCCTGCATAATGCGTTTTTAAATAAATTTCCGGAAGAAAAAATATTGGAAATATCAACTAAATCAGAAGTGGAACTGGGATATCAGCTGAGTGCCTTTAATCTGACAATAGAAAATAAAAAGCATGATAAATTTTCTGTAGAAATGGCTTTTCAGGCAAGCAAGGTTTTTGAGAATGGCGGACCATATCTTGATATATTAAATAAAAACTCCCGTGATGCTAAAAGAGATGAGCGTTTAAGAAACAGTGGAAAATTAATATATTTCCAGTATGGAAAACGCCGGTTTGAATTGATTCCTTGTACATATTTTTATAATTGGTTATATATCAATACATTAAATCTGTATCAGGATTTATGTGATAAAATAACGGATTATACAGCTTTTACTGATATTGAATTTAATCCGCAAAAGTCTGTTAATTGTCAGGCACATGCAGCGGCAATATTTGTATCTTTAAAAAAATCCAATATGCTTGAAGCTGCTTTAAGGGACAGAGAGAGTTTTTTAAAGATAGTTTATGGTACTGAAATAAATTCCACTGATTATAAACAACTTACAATATCTGATGAATAAATCAGGGACGGTCTTTAATGACCGTCCGTTTTTTTGTTATTATATATGAACATAATAACCGCCATGGAAATTATGATTGCATATCCGATAATACTTAATTTGTCGGGAATCTGACCGAATACAAAGAATCCGAGTATAGTGGCAAATATAAGCTGTGAATAGTCATATACGGAAATTTCCTTTGCGGGAGCATAGCAGTATGCAGAAGTTACTGAAAACTGACCTCCGGCAGCAGAAGCTCCGGCAAGAATCAGGAATATAAGCTGTTTTATTGTCATATCATGGTAATCAAAAATCAGGAACGGCAGGAATACAAGACACGAAAATGCAGAGAAAAACAATACTATAAACGATTTGTTTTCTCCCTTCTGACCGAGTATCCTCACAAATGTATAGGCAGTACCAGCTCCCATGCCTCCGAGCAGACCGGCCAGCGAAGCCGGAGAGCTTAAAATTTCTGATGAAGGCTTTACTATAAAAACACTTCCTATAAAAGCTCCGGTAACTATAAGAGCCTGAACCGGAGATATTTTTTCTTTCAGCAGAATAAATGAAAATATTATCGCAAAAAAAGGCGACATCTTATTAAGCATTGAGGCATCTGAAAGATTAAGATTGTCAATGGCATAGAAGTTGCATATAATTCCCACAGTACCGCATATGGAACGCATGACAAGATATATGAGATTTCCTGATTTGATAACAGGTTTTTCATGATGTTTAATCATAGTAATAACTGAGATAGCCATTGCAACGAAATTCCGGAAAAAAGCTTTCTGAAATGACGGAATATCGCCGGAAAGTCTTATAAACATACTCATAAGGGCAAAGAAGAAGGCGGAGAGAATAATATATATAACGCCTTTATATTTTTTAGTATTCATATAAAATCACCATTTAAATAATAACATTCTGTATAGAAATAGTCAAGTATATTTGTATAAAATCGTCATAACGGCTATTGACAAAGGAAATATATTCTGATATAATAACTATCACAGCTGACTGTTAGCATAGCTAACTGTTATACTCGCTAACAAATGAGGAGGTGATTATTTTGTGCAGGGAAATAATCGGGGATATTGAAAAGGCACATCTTCTGCATAAGCTGTTTGTAAAGCGTATTCTTGAAAACGGACTTTATTTTAAGCAGTTTTTTATACTTGAGTATATATATGAAAATCCTGACTGTAATCAGGCAGATATAGCAAAGCATTTTCATGTATCATCTGCAACAATGACAGTATCAACTCAGAAGCTTCAGAAATCAGGATTTATTGAAAAGGCTGTTTCAGAAAATAATCTCAGGTGCAAGTGCATTTCACTTACCGAAAAGGGAAAAAGTGAAGTTGAAAAGATAAGAAGTGCCTTTGATAATTATGACAGGAATACTGTCTTTTCGGGGATTGATTCCGCAGAGCTTGAAATTTTTCAGAAATGCCTGAAAAAAATCAACAGAAATATGGAGCTTGCCGAGGGTATAAAGACATCAGAGAGCCATGATGATGTTATCTCTGAAATAATCGGCAAGCTCTGTAAAGATAATTAAACAGAAAAGGAGCTGATTTTATATGTACAAAAGGATTCTTTCGTGTGTGGGGGAATACAAAAAATATGCTTTGCTGACCCCTGTAACGATAATCGGAGAAGTACTTATGGAACTGCTTATTCCGGCAGTAATGGCGATGATAATCGATAACGGAATAAAACAGGGCGATGTCGGGTATGTCGTAAAAATGGGCGGAATAATGATATTAATGTCACTTGTATCACTTGCATTCGGAGCTTTGGCAGGAAGATTCGCAGCAGTAGCCGGAATGGGATTTGCAAAAAATCTCAGAAGAAAGCTTTTTGCAAAGGTGCAGTCATTTTCGTTTGCAAATGTTGATAAGTTTTCGACATCATCACTTATAACAAGACTTACAACAGATGTAACAAATACACAGAATGCCTTTATGATGGTAATAAGAATGGCAATACGTTCTCCCATAATGTTTATAGGTGCAATTATAATGGCAGTAAAAATGAATCCGAAGCTTTCGCTTGTACTGTTGATTGTATTGCCTCTGCTTGTCATTGCAATGGTACTCATTATATCAAAAGCATTTCCGAGATTCCTTGCAATGCTTGAGAAGTATGACGGAATGAATGCCCGAGTGCAGGAAAATCTCATAGGAATCAGAGTAGTAAAAGCATTTGTCCGTGAAAAGCATGAAAAGGACAATTTCCGCAATATTGCTGACAATGTAAGAAAAGCACAGGTATTCGCTGAAAAGCTTATAGTTATGGGTATGCCGGTAATGCAGATAGGAATGTATACAAGTATAGTAGCAGTTCTCTGGTTCGGAGGAAATATGGCAGTATCCGGAAGTATGGGAACAGGTCAGCTCGCAAGCTTTATTACATATATAACACAGATTCTCATGTCGCTGATGATGCTTTCAATGATATTCATAATGCTTGTAATGTCGAGGGCATCAATACAGAGAATTTCAGAAGTCCTTGACGAAGAACCTTCTATTAAGGACTGCGAAAACAGTACAGAAAAGGTTGAAGATGGTTCAGTAAGATTTGAAAATGTATCATTCAGCTATTTTGATGATATGAATAATGTCGCACTTGAAAATATAAACCTTGATATAAAATCAGGCGAAACCATAGGAATAATAGGCGGTACAGGTTCATCAAAAACAACGCTTGTACAGCTTATTCCGAGGCTTTATGATACAACAGCCGGAACAGTATATGTCGGCGGAAAAGATGTAAAGAGCTATCCGCTTGAAGAACTCCGCAATAATGTTGCAATGGTTCTCCAGAAAAATGTACTGTTTTCCGGAACAATAAAGGATAATCTTAAATGGGGCGATGAGAATGCAAGCGACTCTGAAATAATTGAAGCCTGCAAATCAGCGTGTGCAGATGATTTTGTACAGAGCTTTCCTGATAAATATGAAACTGATATGGGTCAGGGTGGCGTTAATGTTTCGGGAGGTCAGAAACAGCGTCTCTGTATAGCAAGAGCATTGCTCAAAAAGCCTAAAATAATAATCCTTGATGATTCCACAAGTGCAGTTGATACAGCAACGGACAGCAATATAAGAAAGGCATTCCGTGAAAAGCTTTCAGATACAACTACATTCATAATAGCACAGCGTATTTCATCAGTAAAGGACGCTGACAGAATAATCGTTATGGATAACGGAAAAATAAACGGTATAGGCACTCATGATGAGCTTATGAAAAATAATGCGATATACCGTGAGGTCTATGAGTCTCAGCAGAAAGGAGCGGAATAAAAATGCCTCCGAAAAAGAATACGGGCTTTGCAAAGCCGAAGAATACCGGCGGAACTCTTAAAAGAATATTCAGCTATATGTACGGATTCAAGCCACAGCTTATACTGATAGTATTCTGCATAGTAATAAGCGTTTTTGCAAATGTAGCAGGAAATTATATGCTCCGTCCGCTTATCGATAAATATATTGAGCCTTTTATAGGTCAGGAAAATCCGGATTTGTCGGGATTTGTTTCAACTATAATAATAATGGCGGTAATATATCTCTGCGGAGCTTTGTCAACTTATATATATCAGCGTATAATGGTAAATATATCGACAACAACGCTTTTCAGAATAAGAACAGATTTATTCAATAAAATGGAAAGTCTGCCTGTAAGATATTTCGACAAGCATACTCACGGGGAGCTTATGAGCCTTTATACAAATGATGCTGATGCAATAAGAGAAATGCTCAGCAACAGTGTTGCACAGTTTATATCATCATCAATAACAGTAATATCCGTATTTACAATCATGGTAGTATACAGCTGGCAGCTTACTATTCTTGTAATACTGATGCTGTTTATAATGCTTAGAGTAATAGGCGTAATAGGCAAAAACAGCAGTAGGGGATTCAAGGCACAGCAGGAATCTCTCGGAAACGTAAACGGATATATAGAGGAATTTATCGAGGGACAGAAGGTAGTAAAGGTATTCTGTCACGAGGATAAAGCAAATGAAGAATTTAATAAACTCAATGATAAATTATGTCAGGCATCAACAAAAGCCAATACATATGCAAATATACTTATGCCGATAATGAATAACTTATCATATCTTCACTATGCGGCAACTGCAGTAGCCGGAGGAATCATGACGGTGAACAATATAGGCGGAATGACAGTAGGTACAGTTGTATCATATCTTCAGTTCACACGTTCATTTTCTCAGCCGTTGACACAGCTTTCACAGCAGTTGAATGCAGTTTTAACAGCTCTTGCCGGTGCAGAGCGTATATTCAGAGTAATAGACGAGACTCCGGAGGAGGATAACGGATATGTAACGCTTGTAAATGCCGAAATAGCTCCGGACGGAACTATTACAGAAACTGATAGGCATACAGGAATATGGGCATGGAAACACCCTCACCAGTCTGACGGAACAGTGACATACACAAGAGTAGAGGGCAGAGTTGAATTTGATGATGTAGTATTCGGCTATGAACCTAATAAAACCGTACTTAACGGAATCAGACTCTATGCAGGACAGGGACAGAAAATAGCATTTGTAGGTTCAACAGGTGCATGAAAAACTACAATTACAAACCTTATAAACAGATTCTATGATGTGCCGGACGGAAAAATAAGATATGACGGAATAAATATAAACAAAATCAAAAAAGATGATTTGAGACGTTCTCTTTCAATGGTGCTTCAGGATACGCACCTTTTCACGGGAACAGTAATGGATAATATCAGATACGGAAAGCTTGATGCCACTGATGAAGAAGTATATGCGGCGGCAAAGCTTGCGAATGCTGATACGTTTATAAGACATCTTTCAGACGGATACAATACAATGCTTACATCGGACGGAGCAAATTTAAGTCAGGGACAAAGACAGCTTTTAGCCATAGCAAGAGCAGCAATTGCAGACCCTCCGGTGCTGATACTTGATGAAGCCACAAGCTCAATAGATACCCGTACAGAAGCACTGATAGAAAAGGGTATGGATAGTCTTATGGAGGGCAGAACAGTATTTGTAATTGCTCACAGATTATCAACCGTCAGAAACTCCCACGCAATAATGGTTCTTGAAAACGGAAGAATTATTGAGAGGGGAAATCATGATACACTGATAGCACAAAAGGGAAAATACTATCAGCTCTATACAGGAATGTTTGAATTAAGCTGATATATATAAAAAAACAGGTGACTGATTTTTTTCAGTCACCTTGAATTTTTTTAAAACTCGGAAATAATTCCGGCAATATACTGCTGAATCATGAGAATATCGCCTGACGTGAGACCATCACCGGTATTCTGAACATCTCCGGCAATAATAGCATCACTTGTCAGGGGGTTATTCTGGTTGTCGCCTATGTATGAAGCCAGAGCTACAACATCAGCGATTTCAACAGAGCCGTCATTGTTTACATCACCTTTAATCACATCAGGTTCGGAAGGTGCAGAAGCTTCAGGAATATAACATTCGCCCTCAGGTTTTAAGTCGGTGAAAAGCTGAATCCAGTAATATTTACCTTCGGAATAAGCCACGCCTACTCCGATATATTTTGCACTTTCGGCAAGTATATTTGCACGGTGACCGCTTGAATTCATCCATGATTCCATAGCAGCTTCAGGAGTTGATGAACCGGCGTGAAGATTTTCAGCACCTATATCCATATAATCTATATTGTATTCATCAAATATGGAGAAACATAGCGAGCCGTCAGGGCGTGTATGCGAACAAAGCTCTGTGAGTTCATCAGCTCTTACTGAGGCAGCCTGATTCATGACAGCTGACATTTCAACCGGAGCAAGTCCCTGTGCTGTACGTTCCTGATTTACGATAAAGGCAACCTGTTCAGCGAAATCGGAATATGCCATATCAGCATTTGTCTGAATAATCTGACTGTTATTCATGATACAAGGCATACCAGCGAATGCGATTGAGAAAGAGAGAAGTGCAGATATAAGCTTTTTAGTTTTCATAGCTAAAACCTCCATTAAGAATATCTGTATTTGTTAATTTCCTGAGGATTTGTCGGCATAGTATTTAAGAACTTCACTTGAATCTGAGGCATTCATTATTCCGTCATTGTTGAAATCTGCGGCTGTTTTCTGTTTTTCGTCAAAGCTTCCGGATTCTCCTGATGATAAGGCGGCATATTCAGCGAGAATAGAGCTTGAATCTGAGGCATTTATAATGCCGTCGTTATTTACATCTCCCCTGATCAAATCAGCTTCGGGAGATTCAGGAGCATAACATTCACCATCTGGTCTGATGTCAGTGAAAAGCTGAATCCAGTAATATCTACCTGAGACACAAGCCACGCCGACTCCGATATATTTTGCTTTTTCAGCAAGTATATTTGCACGGTGGCCGTCTGAACTCATCCATGCTTTCATAGCATCTTCAGGAGTTGATGAACCTGCGTGAAGATTTTCAGCACCTATATGCATATATTTTATATTATATTCATCAAATATAGTGAAACATGATGAGCCGTCAGGGCGTGTATGAGAGCAAAGTTCAATAAGTTCATCAGCTCTTACTGAGGCAGCCCGATTCATGACAGCTGACATTTCAACCGGAGCAAGTCCCTGTTCTGTACGTTCCTGATTTACAATAACTGCAACCTGTCTGGCGAAATCCGAATAGGACATATCAGCATTAGTCTGAATAATCTGTCTGTTGTTGATGAAACATGGTACAGTGGCAAATACCATTGAGAAAGCAAGGAATGCAGATATAAGTTTTTTAGTTTTCATAAATAAATCCTCCATTAAAAGAATATCTATACATAATTATATCATATTACTTTTGATTTGTCAATAAAAATCCGACGGATATTATGAAATATCCGCCGGATTCTATTAATATTTTTTACTGAAAAACAGGCTTATTTTATTGTTGCTTGTCAGGGAAAAGAAGGTATATCCCGAACCTATTACGGATAATCCGTAGAGAATCGCATTGATACCCATATTGCCGTCCTTCTGGGTAAGCATAATTATTCCGGGGAAAACAAGTATTATAGTAAACAGCAGAAAAACGGTAGTAGCAAGGCTTTTGAATGCTTTTATGCCGGTTATCATCAGGAATGAGCATATTCCCACAGCAACGCTTATATAAAGCGAATACTGAGCGACAATATTTGTAATTTTTGTGGCTTCAGGCTTATATGCAAGACCCATAAATTCACCGCCGGCAAAGAGTGAAAACAGTACAGCGGATAAACAGCCTATTATAGCAATCACTATAGTAAGCTTAAAGCCTTTTTTAGCGTCCTCACGTTCACGCTGTTCACGCAGAGCCTGCATCATGCGTAGGCTTTCCTTTTCGTCCTTCTGATTTGAAACAAGCTGTGATTTGACAGCTTCCTTTTTAGCTTCCTGCTTGATTTGTTCGATATCCTCATTGGCGAATTTCGGAACGTATTCGGGAGTTTTCGGAGCTTCGTCAAGTACGGGAGCGACAAGTGGTTCATCATAGTCAAGCTTATGCTCAGGCTTTTCAAATACGGGAATATCATTCGGGTCATCGAGAACAGGGGCTTTAAGTTCCGGTTCAGGTTCAGTAGGCACTCCGAGTTGTTTTCGGGTATATGTAAGAACCATTTTTTTCTTATCCTCCGGAAGCGTGAAAAACTGTTGTTTTTGTTCCGGAGAAAATTTCTCTATAATCTGTTCATCATTTAGATATGCGGGAGGAGTCTTTTTAGCCTTAGGGGTATATGATGACATATTATCCAGAACCGGAGCGGAAACGCCTTTGGGAGCTCCCTTTTTATGTCCGGCTGAATAAGGTGTATCCATATCATCAAGAATGGGAGCGGAGACACCTTTAGGAACGCCTTTTTTTGCAGAAGCTGAATAGTCAATATCATCAAGGACGGGAGCTTTTATATTTTCGTCCATCATGGCATTTATCTTTCGAGAATCTGAGTTCTGTCAGGACCTGTTCCCACCATAGATATATGACAGCCACAGAGTTTCTCAAGTTCTTCTATATATTTTCTGCAATTCTCCGGAAGTTCATCAAATGACTTTGCACCGGAAATATCCTCAGTGAAGCCCTCAAATTCTTTATAAACCGGTTCACAGCCTGCAAGTCCTTCGAGAGTAGGAGGGAAGTTTTCGATAACAGAGCCGTCCGGAAGCCTGTATGCAACACATACTTTAAGCTTATCAATTCCGCTGAGTGTATCAAGTTTATTTATAGCGAGTGAGTCCAGACCGTTTACTCTTACGGAATGGCGTACTATAACGGCATCAAACCAGCCTGTTCTTCTGGGACGGCCTGTAGTAGTACCAAATTCATGCCCCTTATTTCTTATATTATCGCCGGTTTCATCATTAAGCTCAGTCGGGAAAGGACCTTTTCCGACACGTGTAGTATAAGCCTTTGCAACACCGATAACATTGGTAATAGTTTTAGGGCCTACACCTGTTCCGACGCATACACCTGCTGAGAGAGGGTGAGAGGAAGTAACATAAGGATATGTACCGAAATCTATATCAAGCAGAGTAGCCTGAGCGCCCTCAAACATGATAGTTTTTCCGGCTTTGTCAGCCTCATATGTCAGTACGGACACATC
>JAQXFT010000137.1 GCA_029005335.1 Oscillospiraceae bacterium | reverse complement strand
ACCATAAATGTGTTAACTGCAAAAGCGTACTTTGTGATAGTATCGATTTCCTCCTGAGTAGCAAGTCCGAGACCGAGAGCATAATATGAATTTATAAACGGGTCGCCGAGGTCATCGTTCTTGTAGCTGAATTCAAGTGTAGGCTGTTTAAGGGGAGTACCCTCAGCAATACCGAGTTTTTTTGAAAAGCTTCCGGCAGCGACATTTCTTATGATAACTTCAAGCGGTACGATTTCGACTTTCTTAACAATAGTTTCACGGTCGCTTATTTCTTCAACAAGGTGAGTGGGAACTCCTGCTTCCTTTTCAAGAAGCCTGAACATATAGTTAGTCATCTTGTTATTGATAACACCTTTTCCGGTGATAGTACCTTTCTTTTCGCCGTTGAAAGCAGTGGCATCATCTTTATAGTCAACGATTACGAGGTCGGGGTCATTTGTAGCATAAACCTTCTTTGCCTTACCCTCATAGAGCTGTTCTTTTTTATTGATATTTTCCATCTGAGATTCCTCCATTTGAAATAATTATATTAAAGCTCTGCGATTTTTTCAGCAAGCTTTCTGTCTTTTTCAATTACGGCATCAGCCATAGCCTTTTTGGATTCGGCAAGCTTCAGAGCAAGTGATTCATCTGAAACTGCAAGTATCTGAACCGCAAGTATAGCTGCATTCTTAGCACCGTCTATTCCCACTGTAGCAACGGGAACTCCGGGGGGCATCATTACTGTAGCAAGAAGTGCGTCCATACCGTCGAGGGCTGCCGACTTCATAGGTATTCCTATAACCGGAAGTGTTGTATGACCGGCGATAACTCCGGCAAGATGTGCTGCCATACCTGCTGCACATATAATTACTCCGAAGCCGTTTTCAACAGCTTTATCTGCAAACCCGCACGCCTGAACAGGTGTTCTGTGTGCCGACATAACACGACATTCAAATTCGACACCATATTTCTTCAGCTCTGAAAGTGCTGACTTTACAACGGGAAAATCGCTGTCGCTTCCCATTATAACTGCAACTTTTTTAGACATATTTTTTTTAGACCTCCTTAATTTTAACTCTGATGAGAATCTGATTTTATTTCATCATCAGAAAATGATGCTGAAATCATATTTACCATGCCGAATTCCTTTTCATCAAATTTTACAACAGCATGATAATTATCAGTCAGATTAATATTTTCACCGTCACGGATATATGATATTCCGGCAGTTATCCTGACAGATGCCGTAATACACTGTGTACCGTCCCTGAGCTTTTCCTGATATACAGATACGTCCTTTATGGATTCAAGCTTTTTTGAAACGACATCGGGATTGTCCGAAAAAAATCTTCTGTAATCCTGATGTATTTCAGATGATATATATTTATCCATATATGAATGGTTCTGTGTAAAGGAATAATTCAGATATGCCGATATACAGTCAGAAATTTTTTCAAGATTTCTGTAATCCAGCTTTGAAAGAAGTACACGGCTGTTAATAATTATTGAATACTTCTTATTCATGGCTTTATTTTTTATAACGGCGTTTTTCAATGATATTCCGTCATCTCCGGCAAAATATGTATATGCATTTTCATTCCAGTAAAGCTTTATTCTGTTTTCATCAATGCTGTAGCTGTCCCAGACTCTTCCGAAGCAGGAATTAAAATTGCTGTCATAAACTATACATGAATTTTCGCCGGTTATTCTTCCGAC
Organism: Oscillospiraceae bacterium; assembly: GCA_029005335.1. GTDB lineage: Bacteria > Bacillota > Clostridia > Oscillospirales > Ruminococcaceae > Ruminococcus. The sequence continues at coordinate 2,771 of JAQXFT010000137.1, read as the reverse complement.
ATAGAAAGTCATATTATCAGTTCCGAATTTTTCAAATCCACTGTATATAAACGGAATTTCTGCATTTCCCTCGGAGTCGACACAGCCATAAAGGATTTCATCTCCGAAGGAATCTGACGATACAATAAAGAAGTTTTCATTTTCAATCTCAATGCTTTTCCAGCATGGCTCAAGAATTATTTTGTTATTCTCATCGGCGACACCGAAGAGTCCGTTTTCGCTTTCAATTATATACAATCCGTTCACAGACTGTTCTTTTCTTGAATATGTAACAACATTATCCGTATTTTTTCCGGTATCCTTTGATACATCAAAATAGAAGCGTGTTATACATACGGCAAGAATTATGATAACGATAAACAATACAGAGGTAAGGATTTTAAGATGCTTACTCAAAATCAGCTTTCCTCTTCCGGATTCTTCTGATTTTTAAGTCTTTCTCTGTAAATCTCCTCATTTTCCCTCATTATGTATTTGGGACGGTTTTTAGTTTCGAGATAAGTTTTTGAGAGATACTGTCCGAGAATACCGGTACAGAAAAGCTGTAAGCCTCCGACAAAGAATATTGCACACATAATAGTCGGAAAGCCCTGAACAGGGTCACCGAAGGCAAGCTTCTTTATTATTATCATTATAACCATTATAAAAGCTATAACACAGCTTGCAAGTCCGAGAAGTGACGATATGACAAGCGGAGCTGTTGAAAATGCCATAATTCCCTCAAGGGAATACTTAAAGAGTCCCCAGAATGACCATGCAGTAGTACCGGCTGCACGCTCTACATTTTCATATTCAATATATTTTACTTTAAAGCCTACCCAGCTGAATATACCTTTTGAGAATCTGTTATATTCGCTCATGGAAAGTATTGAATCTACCATCTGACGTGTCATGAATCTGAAGTCCTGAGCTCCGTCAACTATCTCTGTATCAGAGATTTTATTCATGATTTTATAGAATTTTCTTGCAAACCATGAACGTATTCTGGATTCTCCTTTACGGCTCACACGTCTTGTTGTAGCACAGTCATATTCACCATCTTTTACGTATTCATACATTTTCGGTAAAAATGACGGCGGGTGCTGTAAATCGGCGTCCATAACGACTACATAATCGCCCTTTGAATTTTCAAGTCCTGCATAAATTCCTGATTCTTTTCCGAAATTTCTTGAAAACGAAATATATCTTACTCTGCTGTCCTTTTCGGCAAGCTTATGAAATTCAGGCAATGTCTTATCCTTTGAGCCGTCATCAATGAAAAGAAATTCAAATTCAAGTTCGCTGTGAGATTTTTTCATATCATCAGTAACTTTTATAATCTCTGCATAGAACAGAGGGAGAACCTCCTCCTCATTATAGCACGGCACTACTATTGAAACGAGCTTCACAGAACTCCTCCTAACAAAATAAATATACACATATATAATACAACAAATCCGCAAATAATGCAATAGGAAACTCATATTTTTTCAAATTTTTATTTTTTTAATATAGAATTTATAAGACCGTTTCCCCAAATTACCGACAAATTCGACAAAATTACCATATAAAAGCCCCGAATCGGTTATCTGATTATTTTAAAAAATAAATTTTTACTGACTTATTAAAAAAGTGTTGATTTTTACAGAGATATATTATATAATATTATTATATAAAATCACTTCATATAGTTTGTTGTTTTTGTGTATTTACAACTATGACTTTCCATTCTCAACAGCTCCTTTATGAAGAATAAAAATATGACTGAAAAATTTATCTGGAGGTAAAAATGATTATCAAGCTTATCAAATCCTCAAGAGATGATGTTGTTCATGGTACTGATAACGGAAAAAAAACCGCCTGCAATATTAATCTTCAGAGAGATGCAAGAAATTTTCAGGAAATAGGTACTTCTGAAAATATTCTGCCTTTAACCTGCGAAAAATGCAGAACTGTTCTTGCACAGAAAATTATAAATGAGGATAAAAAAGAAAGAAAACGACTTATCAAAGAAGAAAAAATCCGTGAAAAAAAAGGTATAGTTGATGAAAATATTATTTCTCTTGCCGGCAGACACGCAAGACCTATGGACGAAGCTCCTGAACCTGAACCAGAACCACAACCAATTGAACAAAATCAAGCCTCTCCGGATTCAACTGCAACTGAAGCTCCAGCCACATCACCGTATATGAATTCTGAACTCGCTAAATTTGCAATACCTGTTCCGCCCCCTGCTCAGGAAGATGAAAAGCCTGCTGAAAAAATTCAGAAGAATGATGATTTTCTTGCACAATTCGCAGTATCTAAAACTGATACATATACCGATACATATAATGAAAATAATGAGAAGCCTGCTCCTGAATCCTATAATAAGGACGAGGAAGATGATTTTCTTTCACACTTTACAATGCCGGAATCTTATAACGATTTAATGCAAGATAACAGTAATTCTGATTTTACAAATGATTCATACAATTCAGATGATGATTTTGATTTTCTGGACACACCTACTGTTTCAGCGGAAGAAGTTTATGATGAATCTGTATCTCCTGATGAAGAATTTTCTCCTGCACCTATAACATCTGATGATTCAGATGATGATTTCCTTGCACAGTTCAATGTATCAAAAGAGCCGGAAAACATTCAGCCTGTTACAGATAACAGCAATTCTGATGATGATTTCCTCGCTCAGTTCAATATTCCTAAACAGCCGGAAAACACTCAGCCTGTTGCAGATAACAGCAATTCTGATGATAATTTTCTCGCTCAGTTCAATATTCCTAAACAGCCGG
>JAQXFT010000136.1 GCA_029005335.1 Oscillospiraceae bacterium | reverse complement strand
ATGTTTCAACTTTATTATTACACCGTCAAAAGAAATCACACTTTTCTTTTTTTAAACACAGATTTTATATTAATTTATCATAAATAAGATAGTAATTATTAAATTATGTGTTATAATAAATTTATGGAGTATAAAATGTTTTCAGTTCAAATATTTTTGGAAAGGAAATTTAAATGAAAAATTATATGCAGTTCAAAATAAATTCTGTTTACCCAATGTTGCGGAAATCGGAAAAAACAGTGGCAGACTATATAATTAGAAACCGTCACAAAATCTCAAGAATGACTTTGCGTGATATTGCCGAATCTTCGGGAGTCAGTCAACCTACGGTAATACGTATGCTTAAAACAGCCGGATTTAATGGCTTTTCTGATTTCAAGAGAAAACTTAAAATGAAAAATTCTGTTGAGGAGACTTTTTCTAAAAGCTGTGATATTCACCCATGGAACACAGTTGAGGAAATACACGCAAAGGTTATTGCGTCGTCTGTCAGAATGCTTGAGGAAACATTAAAATCTACAGATGTAAAAATTCTTGAAAAAGCTATAAAAATACTCTCGGAAGCACAGAGTATCTCGATTTATGCAGTAGAAAATTCCTATGCTGTCTCTCTTGACCTTGCAAACAAGCTTACATATCTTGGAAAGAAGTGCATAATTTATCCTGATACTTTTCTGCAGGGATTAAGTGCGACAGCACTTAATGAAAATGATGCTGCAATAGGTATTTCGCTTTCGGGTAAATCAATAGATACTGTTGAGGCACTGAAAAATGCTCATAAGTCAGGTGCAAAAACAATCGCTTTAACAAACGGTACAAATTCACCAATCTGCAAATATGCTGATATTATATTGGATACCGGAAATTCCGATATGAAAATATGCGGTGATTCTATTTTTTCGCGTATAACACAGACTGCTGTTGTTAATATGCTGTATATCGGAATTATTCTCAGCAATTATGAATACTATTCCGAAATTCTCATGAAGAATGAAAACCTCATTGCAGATAAGCACTATAATACTTCCGGATAACGCTACATAAAAAACTCTGAAAAATGTAGCAGACCAATACAATTCTTTATTTGTATTTTCAGCGTTATTGCGAGACTTCAGGCAACAGAGTTTCGCAGTAACGTTTTTTGCTACATAAACCCGCCTGAATATTGTTATTTATTTTACTTAAACTTTATATATACTTTATTGTAAGCAGATAGAAAAACCGATGTTATCGTGGTAAAATTTGATTGCAAAAACAAAGACAATCCAATGATATGAAAAAGAAGGTTTTTTATGCTTGAATTGAAGAATGTAAAAAAGTCATACGGTAAAAATGAAGTGTTGAAAGGAATCTCGCTTGACGTTAAGGACGGAGAAATTGTATCCGTACTCGGACCGTCCGGTTGCGGAAAAACTACTCTGCTTAACACAATTCTCGGAATAACGGATATTACCGACGGAAAAATTATCTTTGACGGTGAGGATATCACTCATAAGCCCATGGAAAAACGTGGATTTAATATTGTTTTTCAGGATTATGCGTTGTTTCCGAATCTGAGTGCATACAAAAATATTGTTTATGGACTTCGCAACGCCCCTGACGTTTCCACAAAAGAAGAGGTGGACGACCTGATTGAACTTCTCGACCTTAAACCTCATATGGAAAAAAGTATCATCGAACTTTCCGGCGGTCAGAAACAGCGTGTAGCACTGGCAAGAACTCTTGTTGTAAAGCCAAAACTTCTTCTGCTTGATGAACCTCTTTCTGCTCTTGACGGTGTAATCAAGGAATCAATCAAGGAACGAATAAAAACAATAGCACGGGAATTTAAGCTTACTACTATCATAGTAACTCATGACCCGGAAGAGGCACTTACCCTTTCAGACAGAGTTCTTATTCTGAACAAGGGAAATATTTCTCAGTATTCCGTACCGTCTGAAATCATCAATGTACCTTCAAATAATTTTGTAAGAGAAGCATTGAAAACATGGTCAATATCAGTCATATTATTGTTTTTGGAGGCTTTGATTGGAATCAGACTCATGAAATGAATTTTATGTATTCCCTTATATGCCTTATCTGCCAGAATACAGAGGTCTTCGTGAATCATAGTTCTGCTTTCTTTAAAAATCCTGAAATCATGCATTTTTCCTTTGGCAAAAGCAACATTCAGGACATCTTTTGTATCTTTATCTGCGATAATCTGTACTTTTAATGTATGTCTTTTTTTCTTGCCCGAGTAATATTCCTTTTGTTTTTTTGGGGGCGTTCTATTTCTATCTCTGTTACATCCACTGCAACTTGCTTTATAGTTTCATCATTCAG
>JAQXFT010000135.1 GCA_029005335.1 Oscillospiraceae bacterium | reverse complement strand
TTTTTTTAATTTCCTGAGGATTTTTCAGCGTAATATTTAAGAACCTCGCTTGCATCTGATGCATTTATTATTCCGTCATCGTTGAAATCGGCAGATTTTTTCTGTTTTTCGTCAAAATTGCCGGATTCTCCTGCTGACATGGAGGCATATTCAGCGAGAATATCACTTGAATCCGAGGCATTTATAACACCATCATTATTTACATCTCCATATAGAAATTCTGAATCGCCGACGTTGACAGTGAGATTTATTTTTTCCGGAGCGGAGCTTTCTGTATTTATTCTTATTGAAATTGTATTTTTGCCATATCTTAAGGGTATTTGTTCAGAGAGATAATAATTTTCTGTAGCCTTGCCGTTTATCTCAACATTTCCCTGAGAGATTGGAAGAAGCATTATGCCTGTATGGGATTCGTCAGTATCTATTGTATAGTTTCCGTTTTCGTCGGGTGTTATGTACTGTGCATTTACATTTTTATTGAATGTATATCCAAGGCGGTTTAATGTGCCGTATGCAGGAGTGTATTCTTTTTCGGAGTATGTTTCATAATCTGATGTTGCTGTTATGGTGCATTTTTCCGTTATCTGAAAAGGCTCTGTATAGAGCGTATATTCTCCGCCGTTTATTGAGTAATATATATCCTGAGAATTTCCGCATGAAAGTTCAATTGTCTCATCAGGATATACAAGACCGCTGTCTGTGGAAAAGCTTACATGATTTACAGGATTTGTAAAAGCCTTTACAGGGATATTTCCCTGAGCTATTACGACATCACAGTTGCCGAAGTTTTCATCAAATGATGAGACATAATCCTTGCCGTACATTGATATGAGATTGTTATAGAAGGTTTTTTTCTGTGATTCAGTATATGTATATACAGAGTCCGTCACATCAGTCCATATTTTTCCGTTACCGCTGTAGAAGCTTTCATTTTTATGGGTGTATTCCTTAATCTGTTCATATCTGGTATGGTTGGACAAGTCAGTTATTTCTCCGGTATCAGGGTTAATTACTGATATACAGCTTTCCACGGGTATTACATATGGGTTATTATCATTTGTCATAGCAATTACTATGGAGAAATATTCTCCTTCTGAAAGCTCTACATTTTCATCAAGCTCTATTGTCTGGTATCCTGATATGCTGTTCTTACCTGATATGCTGTATGCTTTTTTTCCGGATTTGGGGTCTGAAGCTGATTTGAGATTCCTGTATATTTCTATCGTGTAATCCGTATCAGGTACGGCAAAATTGCAAGATACAGCCTGAAGCCATTCATTTCCCTCAGACTGAAAAACATTTGCCATATATGATGTATTTCCGTTTTCGGCTCTCATTGTCTGATTTGATATAAATGTATCGTGATGATAATTTTTTGCATAGTTGTCGCTGTCCTCAAGTTCAAATACTGCAAATTCGCATAAGGAGGGTTCTTCATATGAAATCCAGAAAAATCCTCCGTCCTGCCATGTGTTTCCCCAGCTGTTTTTTGCAAGCCATGCACCGTTATTTTCAGGGAGAGCCTTTGAGGAAAAGTTTCCGGCAGGGAAATTGTCATCATATCCGATTATTGTTACACTGTGGGTAGCATTTTTATTCTGTCCTGACATATATGAATGATGTGAATAATCATAACAGCCTGAATCATTATAGTATGATACGTCAACAGCCTGACCATTGAGAAGAAATTCCTTTAAGATTTCACATCTCAGTTCCGGATTATCTCCGTTGAAGTCAAAGAGATATGCATTTTTCAGATGATAGTCAGCATAATCTGAATATTTTTCCTGAAGCTCTGAATCAGTAAGAATATTGGTGTTTCCGTATTCAAGTCCCTCTTTTTCGGTAACAGGACCTCTCCACTGAGACCACGTATTTAATGCAACAAGTGCTGAGCCTCCGTATTTGAAAATTTCTTCAGTTCCTGACATATCCCCGAGGTCAATCTGGTCTCCTCCGGTATATGAATAGTAAGCAAGATGCCATTCCGAAAGGTCAATATCCGGTCTTCTTTTTATAAGGCTTGTTTCCGCACTGTCCGAAGCTGTCTGAGCCCAGCACGTTCCGTATCCTCCCTGAACCTTTACATTCTGTATCAGTCCCGAATCACGCAAATCAAAGCTCTCCGGAAAATCTCTTCCGGATATGCTTTCATATGTATCGGATATGTCAACAGGTGCAAATCCGGTTTCAAATACCGCAGATGTATCAAATTCGGCACTGCACTTATTCATCATAAGACTTGTCTTTATATCCGGTACATTATGCTCCTGAACAGATGATGTGAGTATTGCCGGAACAGATATAATTCCGGCTATTTTTAAAATTATATTCATTGGCATTTCCTCCTTCGTATTTGATTATATTTCCATTATAGCATAAAATCTTAAATTTGTATTGAATTTTTTGAAAAAAGCCTTGACATTTTAAAAAATTCAGTATATAATATATGCATAGATTGAAATGCGGTGACGGGAATAAAAGCTGTAGCTTGTTTTTACAGAGAGCTGTCGCACGGTGAAAGACAGTAATTCATATACAGCCATAACTCCTCCCTGAGCAGTCTGCTGAAAGCTTTGAATTTTTTTCGGGCGATTAGGTCGGAACGGGTTTCTCCCGTTACAGAGAAACGCATTATGTTTTTTATGATGCGAATGAGTGGGCATAGTAATCTGTGCCAATAAAGAGTGGTACCACGGAGAATCTTGCAATCTTCGTCTCTTTTGCATTATTGCAGAGGAGACTTTTTTTATACCTGCCTCTGCTGTGTCTGCATATAAAATTTTCAAGGAAAGGATTTTTTGTTATGAAAAATTTTGAAAAGTATACAAGACAGTATTTTGAAGCTCCGGCAACTTCCATGAAATGGGCTGAAAAATCCTATATCGACAAAGCTCCGATGTGGTGCAGTGTGGATTTGAGAGACGGTAATCAGGCTCTTATCACTCCTATGAGCCTCGATGAAAAGCTGGAGTTTTTCAAGCTCCTTGTGAAAATAGGCTTTAAGGAAATCGAAGTAGGCTTTCCGGCAGCTTCCGAAACAGAATATGACTTCTGCCGTACTCTTATTGAAAAAGATTTGATTCCCGATGATGTTGCAATACAGGTTCTTACTCAGTCAAGAGAGCATATCATAAAGAAAACTTTTGAAGCCCTCAAAGGCTGTAAAAATGCAGTGGTTCACCTCTATAATTCAACTTCAGTTTCACAGCGTGAACAGGTTTTCAGAAAAAGCAAGCAGGAAATTATAGACATTGCCGTTTCAGGTGCAAAGCTCTGCAAGCAGTACCGTGAACAGACTGAGGGAAATTTCAGATTTGAATATTCTCCCGAAAGCTTTACCGGAACAGAACCCGAATTTGCTCTCGAAATAAGCAACGCTGTTATAGATGTGTGGAATCCGACTCCGGAAGATAAAGTTATTCTGAATCTCCCCGTGACAGTTTCCCATTCAATGCCCCATGTCTATGCAAATCAGGTTGAATATATGTGCGAAAATATCAATAACCGTGAGAATGTTATTGTATCTCTCCACCCCCACAACGACAGAGGCTGTGCCGTGGCAGACAGCGAAATGGGACTCCTTGCAGGTGCGGACAGAATCGAAGGTACTCTTTTCGGAAACGGTGAGAGAACAGGAAATGTTGATATCATAACCCTTGCATTGAATATGTACTCTCAGGGAGTTGACCCGGAACTCGATTTTTCAGATATTCCGGAAATTACCGAGGTTTATCAGCGAGTTACAAGAATGCACGTCTATGAAAGACAGCCATACAGCGGTCAGCTTGTATTTGCAGCGTTCAGCGGTTCGCATCAGGACGCAATCGCTAAGGGTATGAAATGGCGTGAGGAGAAAAACTGCGATAAATGGACTGTTCCGTATCTTCCTATTGACCCTGAAGATGTCGGAAGAAAATATGAGGCTGATGTTATCAGAATTAACAGCCAGTCAGGAAAAGGCGGTATAGGCTATCTCCTCGAAACTAAATACGGCTTCAATCTCCCAAAGAAAATGAGGGAAACATTCGGATATCATGTAAAGGATATTTCCGACAAGGCACACAAGGAGCTTCTCCCTGATGAGGTTTATCAAATCTTTATGGATAACTATGTTAATGTAACATCTCCTCTTGAAGTTACTGAAGCACATTATGTTCAGATAAACGGTATTGAAGCCACTGTTTCAATGATATATAACGGAAAAAGTGCTGTTGCTACTGATTCTGGAAACGGCAGACTTGACGCCGTAAGCAATGCCGTAAAATCATATACCGGTCTTTACTACAAAATCGAAAAATATGAGGAACATGCTCTTAAAAACGGCTCAAACGCACAGGCTGTCTCATATGTTGAAATATCCGATAAGAACGGCAAAAGCTTCTGGGGTACTGGTATAGACAATGATATTGTAACTTCATCTGTCAAGGCTCTGATAAGTGCCGTAAATATCATGGTTAAAAGCAACAAATAATATTGCTGTATGTTGAAAAAAGCATACTTTTGATTTAAAAATATCTGCTGTTATTGATTTTATCTGATTAAGGTGATATTATATTGTTATGAGTATTTTTTAAAGTCAGGCAAAATAAAAAAATATGAAAAGGATTTTTTGAGTTATGAAGATTTCAGGTGCAAAAATTTTCGTTGAAACTCTGATTGAGCAGGGCTGTGATGTTATATTCGGTTATCCCGGCGGTCAGGTTATTAACTTGTTTGATGAGCTTTATCTCAATCAGGACAGAATAAAACACGTTCTTACCGCTCATGAGCAGGGTGCTTCCCATGCTGCTGACGGCTATGCAAGAGCTACCGGAAAAGTCGGAGTAGTTCTTGCAACCTCAGGTCCGGGAGCTACCAATCTTGTTACCGGTATAGCAACAGCTTACCTTGATTCTGTACCTATGGTTGCTATTACAGGCAATGTTCCTTGCAGTCTTATAGGCAGAGACAGCTTTCAGGAAGTCGATATAGTAGGCGTTACAATGCCGATTACCAAGCATAACTTTATTGTAAAAAAAGTTGAGGATTTGGCTGATACTATCCGTCTTGCATTTAAGATTGCAAAATCAGGCAGACCAGGCCCTGTACTCATTGACATTCCTAAAGATGTTCAGAAAAGTGTATGCGAATTTGAAAACAAACCGGTTGAAGAACCCTATCCGATGAAAAAGGCTTCTCAGGAGCTTCTCGAAGAGGCTTCAAAGCTTATTGCAGAATCCGGAAAGCCATATATATACTGCGGAGGCGGTATTATTGCCGGAAATGCTTCCGAAGAAGTTCAGAAATTCGCTGATAAAATAGATTCCCCGATAGGCTGCAGCATGATGGGCATTTCTGCAATTCCGACTGATAACGAAAGATTCCTCGGTATGCAGGGTATGCATGGTCATTATGCTTCCTCAATAGCTGAAAATGAAGCAGACCTTATTATAGCCTGCGGTGCAAGATTCAGCGACAGAGCTACCGGAGATAAAAGCAAATTCGCTAAAAATGCAAAAATTATACATATCGATGTTGACAATGCTGAGCTTCAGAAAAATATTCCGGCATACCTCGGCATAAACGGCGATATCAAGGACGCTCTTGCAAGACTTATTGAACTTGTTCAGGAAAAGAAGAATCCTGAATGGACTGAGAGAATAAATCAGCTTAAAAAAGAAGAACAGGATATGACAGTAAATCCGGATTCAAAGGCTCTCACTCCTTTCAATATAATAGATATAGTAACCAGGTATACCGATGAAAATACTATTGTTGCTACAGACGTTGGTCAGCACCAGATGTGGGCTGCCCAGAGATGTAAATTCAGCAAGCCAAGAAAATTTATTTCAAGCGGCGGTCTCGGTACAATGGGATTCGGTATGGGTGCAGCTATCGGTGCTAACTTTGCAACAGGCAATAAGGTCGTACTCTATACCGGTGACGGAAGCTTCGGAATGAATCTCAATGAGCTTGCAACTGCTGTAACAAATAATACTCCTATGGTTATTGTTATCATGAATAACGGCGTTCTCGGAATGGTTCGTCAGTGGCAGACACTTTTCTTTGACAAGCACTATTCCAACACTACTCTTGAAAGAAAAACAGATTTCGTTAAGCTTGCAGAGGCATTCGGTGCTAAGGGCTACAGAGCCTTTACAACTGATGAGCTTGAGAAAATATTCCCTGAGGCACTCGCTGAAAATGCTCCCGTAGTTATTGACTGTGCTGTTGACTGCAATGAATTTGTACTTCCAATGCTTCCGCCCGGAGGTTCAATTGATGATATGATTACACAGGTTGGAGGTGATTTCTGATGAAACGCTTTGTAATTGCAGTGCTTGTATCAAATATTTCAGGCGTACTCACAAGAGTTTCAAGTATGTTCACAAGACGCAGCTTTAATATCGACAGCCTTACTGTCGGTGAAACAGAATCAAGTGAATTTTCAAGAATTACTATCACTTTCAGAGGTGATGATTATATCAAGGAACAGATTCTGAAACAGCTTTATAAGCTTCATGATGTAAAGGAAGCAAAGGTTCTTGAAAATGATACTGTTCAGAGAGAGCTTCTTTTAATCAAGGTTAAGAACTGTCCCGAAACCCGTCAGGATATACTTGCAGCGGTTGATATATTCCGTTCAAAGATTATCGACTATTCCACAACCTCACTTTGCTGTGAGCTTACCGGTGAAACTACCAAAATCAACGCTTTTATTGAGCTTCTTAAACCATTCGGCATTATCGAAATGTGCCGCACAGGTCTTGTTGCTCTTGAAAGAGGAAGTAATTGCCTTAAAAGCAATTAACATAAATTTCTAATCAAATATAAAGGAGTCTTTTAAAATGGAACAGAAAGCAAGAGTTTTCTATCAGGAAGATTGCGATTTATCATTACTTTACGGCAAGACTATTGCTGTAATCGGCTACGGAAGTCAGGGTCATGCACACGCTCTCAACGCTAAGGAATCACTCGGCGAAAACGGCAGAGTTATTATCGGTCTCTATGAGGGTTCAAAGTCATGGGATAAGGCTGTAAAGCAGGGCTTTGAAGTATTTACTGCTGCTGAGGCTGCTAAACAGGCTGATATTATCATGATTCTTATAAATGATGAAAAGCAGGCTGCTATGTATAAAAAGGATATTGCTCCTAACCTTAAATCAGGTGCTATGCTTATGTTCGCTCACGGCTTTGCAATTCACTTTGGTCAGATTGTACCTCCGGCTGACGTTGACGTTACTATGATTGCTCCTAAAGGCCCTGGTCATACAGTAAGAAGCGAATATCAGGCTGGAAAGGGTGTTCCGTGTCTCGTAGCTGTACATCAGGACGCTACCGGAAAGGCTAAAGACCTTGCACTTGCATATGGTCTTGCAATCGGCGGTGCAAGAGCAGGTGTTCTTGAAACTACTTTCAGAACTGAAACAGAAACAGACCTCTTCGGCGAACAGGCTGTACTCTGTGGCGGTGTATGTGCATTAATGCAGGCTGGTTTTGAAACTCTCGTTGAAGCAGGCTATGACCCGAGAAATGCTTATTTTGAATGTATCCACGAAATGAAGCTTATCGTTGACCTCATCTATCAGAGCGGTTTTGCCGGTATGAGATATTCTATCTCAAATACTGCTGAATACGGCGACTATATCACAGGTCCTAAGATTATCACAGAGGATACAAAGAAGGCTATGAAGCAGATTCTCAAGAACATTCAGGACGGTTCATTCGCTAAGGAATTTCTCCTCGATATGTCAGAGGCAGGCGGTCAGGCACACTTCAGAGCTATGAGAAAGCTCGCTTCCGAACACCCCTCCGAAAAGGTCGGCGAAGAAATCAGAAAGCTTTACAGCTGGAATAACGAAGAAGACAAATTCATCAACAACTGATATATAATATCCGTTTGCATATGTAATCTGTAATCGGACTGTACTAAGCTGCTTTCCCGATTTTTCGGGAGAGCAGCGATTTTTTAAAGAAATGAGGTTTTTAAAATGAGTGGAAATTACTTCTGCGAAGGTTCTGAAATGTCCTCACAGCGTTCACTTTTCAACGCTCTCGGAATGACTAAGGAGGAAATGAACCGCCCTCTCGTAGGTATCGTATCTTCATATAATGAAATAGTTCCCGGTCATATGAATATAGATAAAATTGTTGAAGCCGTAAAGCTCGGCGTAGCAATGGGAGGCGGTACTCCTGTAGTATTCCCCGCTATTGCAGTATGCGACGGTATCGCAATGGGACATAAGGGAATGAAATATTCTCTCGTAACACGTGATTTGATTGCAGATTCAACTGAATGTATGGCTCTTGCACATCACTTTGATGCACTTGTAATGATTCCTAACTGTGACAAGAATGTTCCCGGACTTCTTATGGCTTCCGCAAGACTTAATATTCCTACTATATTCGTAAGCGGTGGACCTATGCTTGCAGGACACGTAAAGGGTAAGAAAACAAGTCTTTCAAGTATGTTTGAGGCTGTCGGAGCATACAAGGCAAATAAAATTACTGAAGAAGAACTCTGCGAATATGAGAATAAAGCTTGTCCTACATGCGGTTCA
>JAQXFT010000134.1 GCA_029005335.1 Oscillospiraceae bacterium | reverse complement strand
TAGGAGACCCTGTTGAATGTGCAGAGGAATACAACAGACAGGGTGCTGATGAAATAGTATTCTATGATATTACAGCATCGTATGAGGAAAGGGGAGTTTTCCTTGATGTTGTTCGTGAGACTGCAAAAAAAGTATTCGTACCGCTTACAGTAGGCGGAGGAATCAAGACTGTTGACGATATAAGGGAAACTCTCAGAGCCGGTGCGGATAAAGTATCAGTAAATTCACAGGCGGTAAAAAATCCCAGTCTGATTAAAGACGGTGCGGATATATTCGGAAGTCAGTGTATATGCGTAGGAATTGACGCCAAAAAAATCGCCGAAAACAAGTGGACTGTATACATAAACGGCGGACGTGTTGATATGGGAATCGACCTTATAGACTGGGTAAAACAGATTGAACAGCTCGGTGCGGGTGAAATCTGTCTTAACTCAATAGATGCTGACGGTACTAAAAACGGATTTGATATACCTATGCTGAAAGCTGTATGTGATTCGTGCAGTATTCCGGTAATAGCAAGCGGAGGAGCGGGAAAAATAGAAGATTTTTCAGAAGTCTTTGAAAAGACGGGGGCTACCGCAGCTCTTGCAGCATCGCTTTTCCACTTCAGAGAGCTTACAGTACAGGAAGTAAAACAGTATTGCCGTGATAAAGGTGTTGTTGTGAGGTAAATTAGAATTTATATAGATTAATTAAAGGGAATTTTTATTATGGTAATTGATGAGAATTTTGTTCAAAAATTAGGTGAAGATTTTCTGTGGAATATAGTTTATGATTACGTGTGTAAAGATCTTGAAAAAATAAAAGATACACTCATCAAAAATGTAGGTTATGTTGAGATAGAAGATATAAAAATGCTTACATCTGCAGAAATACAAGAATCAGATGAATTTATAATAAATGAGTATGCCTATGATTCTGGAACTCTTACAGCCAAATTTGAAATGCCTGCTATCATTATAGCAGAATCTGATAATGAAGAAGTCTGTTTAAGAATAACAACATCATGTGAGGGTGCTATTGAAATTCCGGATGTGGATACATATGACTGGGATTCTTTAAATTTTGCGGATATGATGCTGCCGCAAATTCTTGAATACAGGTATATGGTGAAGGTGATTTCTATATCATATGAATATATCGAGGCAGATGATTTAAATGCCTAAATTCCAGTTTGCATAGCAGTTAATTTCTGATTTATATTGAATAAAAGTTCCGGAGGATTTTTGGAATGATATATGACATTACACAGCCGTTGTTTGAATGTGAAGTTTTCCCCGGTGACTCTAAGCCGGAGAAAAAAGCTGTCAGAAGAATGGAAAACGGAGATTTATATAATATGACTGAAATTTCTATGTGCGTACATAACGGCACTCATGTTGATTCTCCGTTTCATTTTATTAAAGACGGCAAGGGAATTAATCAGATTAAGCTTGAAAAATTTATCGGCGTTGCCTATGTGGTAAGTCATGAGGGCGATTTGACTGCACAAGATGCAAAGTATATCCTTGAAAAAGCGTGTAAGACTTATGACGGTTCACAGAAGAAAATTCTTATTAAGGGAAATGCTGTCGTTACGCTTGAGGGTGCAAAGGTTTTTGCGGAAGCCGGAATAGATTTGATTGGAAACGAATCCCAGACAGTCGGAGATGAAAAATCACCTATGGCGGTTCATCTTGTATTGCTTGGTGCAGAAGTTGTTCTGCTTGAGGGAATCCGCCTTTCAGAAGTTCCCGAGGGAGTTTATTTTCTTAATTCCGCTCCTCTGAATCTTACGGATACGGACGGTTCACCGTGCAGGGCGGTACTGATAGATTTTATCAATAAATGAGGAAAATATGTATAAACCTGTTACAAAAGATGAAATCGTACTATATAGAATACCTGATTATTTTACACAAATTCGTTGAGGATATGACTTATGAGTGATATATGTGATAATTTCTACAATGTTACGATGACCGGACGGATATGTTATATTTTTATGTGTATTGAAAAATACCTTGTAACATTATATCCAAATCGAAATTGGAAGCCTGTTGCAAAAAGAATGTGGCAATGGACAAGTCATCATTATTGGACTGAATCATGGGATATATATTCTGAAGCAGTTCCGGAATTTATATTGGAATTTAATTCGTTTGACGAAACAAATGAGAAATCATATGACGGTAAATTAAAGAAAGAAGATTATGATGAAATTGTAAAATGCTTTAGCGGAATTACAAAAGGAAATGAAGAAGATGAAATATGTAAAGTTTT
>JAQXFT010000133.1 GCA_029005335.1 Oscillospiraceae bacterium | reverse complement strand
TAGTCTTAGGACAAAAGCATACAGGTTGAAGCAGGAATTTTCTCAATATGGGTATTTTTGTCCATATTTTGAGTAGCAGTATGATACAGATGATAGAACTCAATGAAGGTCAGAGCGTTGAAATGGAGTACGGCGGAAGTGCCAGAGTAATTAAAACGTTGGGAAGCGGTGGTCAGGGTATAGTATATCTTGTCGAATTCGGCGGAATGAATTATGCCCTCAAGTGGTATGATGTGGATAAAATCAAAAATCCTCAGGCATTCAGAAAAAATATCGAGACAAATATCAACGACGGAGCTCCGAGCAATAAGTTTCTCTGGCCTAAATATCTTACAAAACCTATGACGGACAGCAACAGCTTCGGCTATCTCATGGATTTGAGACCGGAGGGATATGATTCCTTTGTAGATATACTTAATATGTATAAGCTCGATGTTGACCCCCTCACCGGAAAAGCTAAAAAAATCCGTGTTCAGTTTACAAGCCTCTTTGCACTGGTAACTGCTGTAATCAATATCGTAAACGCTTTCAGACAGCTTCACCGTGCCGGAAAAAGCTATCAGGATCTGAATGACGGCGGATTCTTTATAAACGTCCAGACCGGCGATGTTATGGTATGCGACTGCGACAATATCGCTCCGGACGGCTATAACTTCGGTATCGGAGGAAAACCGGGATATATGGCTCCTGAAATCGTAAGGGGCGTTGCAAAGCCTGACGTCCAGACCGATAAATATTCCCTTGCAGTAGTCCTTTTCAAGCTTCTCTTCAGAGGAGACCCGATGGAGGGCGAAAAGGTTATAAAGGATATATGCCTTACAGAAAAATCAGAGCTTAAACACTACGGAAAAGAAACAGTCTTCGTCTTCGACCCCAATAACAACACTAACCGCCCTGTAAGAGGTATTCACGATAACGTAATAAAATTCTGGGGAATATATCCTGAATACATAAGAAAAGCCTTTACATATACATTTACAGTCGGTATAAATGACCCCAGCAAGCGTATTATCGAAAATCAGTGGCAGAAGCTCTTTATGAGACTGAGAAGCGAAATAATATCATGCCAGTGCGGAAGAACTACATTCGCTTCGTCCTTTGCATCAAATCAGGACAGCAGTGTGTATAAATGCCAGAAGTGCGGAGCGGAATTTCCTACACTCATATTCAGCAGCTGTAATTACAGAACCCCGCTTTACATAGGACGCAGATTCTTTGCGTGCGAAACTGTTGCAGGCTCAGACGACTTCAATACAATTACCGGTGAAGTGGTTGAAAACAAGCTCAAAAAGGGAATGATGGGTATAAAAAATCTCTCCGGAAAAGCATGGAGCGTAAAAATGCCCGACGGAAAAGTATATAAAATAGAATCCGGAAGAGGCTTCCCGATATGGAACGGACTTTCAATCGACTTCGGCGGAGTAACTGCACATATATAATATATATATAATAAAAAAAGCATAATTATATGCGGATAAGGAGTTTTAGTATGAATGACGAATTTGAAAAATCACTCGATTTTGACGACGACCCACTGAATGCCATGGGAGTTTCAAGAAAAAGTCTCGTAATATTTTTCCTGATAGATACCTCCGGAAGCATGAAGGGTACAAAAATGGGAGAGCTTAATACGGCTATGGAAGAGCTTATGCCTGAAATCCGCCGTGTAGGTGAAGCTGATACCGATGTAAAGGTCGCAGTGCTTACATTTGCAACACACCTCGCATGGATGTATCCCGAACCTATATCTATAGAAGAATTTGAATGGAGCAGACTCTCACCCTCCGGTATTACAAATATGGGAGCTGCCTTTGAAGAGCTTGCTATAAGACTTTCAAGAAACAGCTTTTTAAATTCTCCGTCACTGTCATTTGCTCCGGTTATATTCCTTATGACTGACGGCTATCCCTCAGATGACTATAAAAGAGGTCTGAAAAAGCTCAGCGAAAACAGCTGGTACAGACACGGACTTAAAGTTGCTCTCGGTATAGGAAAAGAAGCCAACGATGATATGCTCGCCGAATTTACAGGAACATCTGATACCGTTGTACATGCGTATTCCGGCGGACAGCTCGCACAGCTTATAAAGAAAATCGCTGTAACCTCATCACAGATAGGAAGCAAGAGTATGACCCTTTCAGATGATACCTCAGGAGAACTCAGCTTTGAAGACGTTTCCGAAAGCAAACAGAAACAGCTCGGCGAACAGATTCAGGAAATCGTAAATTCACAGGACTATCCAAAGGACATTCCTTTTGATTCAGGCTGGTAAACCAAAGCTATGCTTGTCAGAAAGGGGGTGCAGAAATGTTCGACGGGTTTAATTACACCGTGAGGGGCGAAAGCCATATCGCTTCAGGAAAGGTATGTCAGGACTGGTCAGACTTTCAGTCCTATGAAAATTATGCGGTTGCTGTAGTTGCTGACGGACATGGAAGCAAAAAACATTTCAGAAGCGATGTAGGCTCAAAGCTGGCGGTAAAGGTTACTCTGAAAACTATCAATAATTTTTATCACAATGCCAATGAGTTTGAAAAAAGCTTTGTGAAAAATCCTAAAAGCGTAATAACAAAAATTCAGAAATATATTATATCATACTGGAATAAGGAAGTAAGCTGGTATCACAGAAGCAATCCGGTAACCGATGACGAAAAAAAAGCCTTTACTGAAGATGAATTGAAAGCTATAAGAATGGAATCAATTTACGGAACAACGCTTATAGCTGTGGTAATCGGAAAGGATTTCAGCTTCGGACTGCAAATCGGAGACGGAAGTCTTGTCGTTCTGACAGATGACTGTGAAACTGAAATGCCTATTGACGGGGACGAAAATCCAGCCAATCTTACTGCTTCAATGTGCAATTCAAATGCTATAAGTATGTTCAATCTTTTTTATACCTTTAACAAGCCGATTGCCATGTTCGTATCAACCGACGGCTTGTATACGTCATTCGGAAGTACAGATGATTTTCTCGATTACCATACTATTATTGCAGGACAGCTCGACAATATCAGGGACTTTAAGGAAGTAGTCCTGAGGAATCTTACAAAAAGAACAAAATACGGAACTCAGGACGATATATCCTTTTCATGCGTTTTTGATACTGAGCTTATCAATGAAAATCTTCCGGCTATAAGAAATCAGATTCAGATAAACAACAGACGTGCTGCTATGCGTAAGGCTGAACACGCTGCAAGAATCAAAAAAATGAAAGCTAAACAGGCTATGCTCAGACAACAGCCGGAAGATGAACCTTCACAAAATTAAAGGAGATTTTTCAGCATGGAATCAAAATCAAATAAAACTTCTCAGATTGTATTTCTTATCATAGGAATTATAGCATTTATTGCAATGTCTTTAATACAGACAAAGGCAACCAGAGACGGAAATTCTTCACTCAACGGAGTATTCGCACAGATACAGGTTATAATATCAACTCTGCTTGTAATAATATCACGAAAAAAGGGCTTTGTTGCCGGTGTGGTTCTTAATCTTGTTTCAGTTCTGCCGGTGACTCTTCAGTTTGTTAAATCCGGAAATCTCGGAATGCTTCCGGGAATTATAATTCCGTTCTGTACTATTATCACAATCGGAATTATATACTTATTCTCCAGCAGAACAAGAAAAATGCACGCTGAACTGACCGAAAGCTATAATAAAATTGTTGAGGCAAACAGAGTCATGAAAGAAAAAGATGAGAAGCTCTCATATCTCGCTTATTATGACGTTCTGACCAATATGCCAAACAGACAGCTTTTTATTGATAAGCTTGAGGAAAATATCGGAAATAACAAGGTCTTTTCTGTAATATATACAGATGTTGACGACTTCAAAAGAATAAACGATATCTACAGTCACAATGCCGGAGATGCTATGCTGTGTGCCTTTGCTGAAAGACTTCAGGAAATCTGCGGCGAAAGAGATTTCGTTGCAAGAATAGGCGGAGACGAATTTGCAATAATCCTGAACGGTACTTACTCCGATGTCGAGATAAACGATTATATAAACAGAGTCAGAAGTCTGATATCTGAACCAGTAGCGGTAGACGGTTCACTGCTTCACCTCACAATGAGCTATGGTGTTGTTTCATATCCTGTCGATTGCCATAATTCCGAGGATATACTGAAATGTATCGATATAGCAATGTTCAACGCAAAAGCAAGCGGAAAAGACCGCCCCTGCTTCTATAACAGACTACAGAATAATGTATGACGTTAAAAAATTCTTAATCTGAACATTAACAGGGCGGGCAGTGAATCCGCCCTGCTGATTCAGAAATCTTATTTTTGAAAGGAAGTAAAGTTCAATGGATTTGCAGGAAATGTATAATACTGCTGTAGGTATTATTGAAAGTCTCAGAACTGCCGGAGGGAGCTATGATGTATCGGAAAATTCATCAGTATGCGTTCTTCTCGCAATGAGCGGACGTGTATATTCGGGCGTTACAGGAACAGCATTTGAAAATGGTGCTATGAAAATTTCCTGTCCTGAATATAATGCCGTTGTATCCATGATGACTGCCGGTGAAACAAGAATCGTTAAAATGATGACTGTTATGTTCAGGAACGGCGAGGTTGTACTCCCCTGCGAAGAATGCAGAAATCTTATCTTCCGTATTAACAGCGAAAACATCGGGTGCGAAATAGCATTGTCAAAAAGCGGAACTATTGCACTGGGAGTCCTTATGCCCGGAAGTACATTGCAGAATAACAGTAATATTATGGATAATAACATTCAGCAGACCGATGAATTTGTGGATTTTGAAGAAGCTCCAGTTCAGCAGGATAATACCAGTGAAATATCATCAGATTCAAAGTATAGCTTTGGATTTGAGTCCTCGGGCGGAAATGTGTTTACATCTCCGGAGAGATTAAAGGTTGAAACTGCCGGCGACAAGAATAATTCTGAAGAAGAATCCGGCTCTTCGCAGTCATCTGCTGAATATGTAAATAATATAATGGCTGATGAGGATAATCCTTTTTATGAACCTCCCGTAAAAGAGGAGTCAAATATAGTAAGAGACGGAAATATTGAATTTGAAATGTATAATCCGAATAAGCCGGCAAAAATTCCAAAGCCAAAGGCTCTGAATCAGATTCCAACATCATCGCTCAATCCGGATACCAATAATGCTCAGCCCACAAATAATTATTATAATGGAAGCTATAATTCTGATGTTCAGTATAACCCGTCTCCGGGATATGCCAATCCCATATATTCAGAGTCATCAAGTGAACAGTATCAATCACCATATAAGCACAGCAGAGCAAGTACAAGTGTTTCATCTTATTATAGTTCGTCACAGGGTTCATCAGGAGATTCGATATACAGGCAGAAGCTGAGCAGTATTCTTAATAATACAACACCTCCGTCTTCTGCACTTTCACAGTCTTCACCACAGAATCCGACACCTGAACCAGCACCAACACCAGCTCCGCCCCAGAAGCTTTCAAAGCTTGAAATGCTGAAATACGCTAAAGAGAAAAAAAGACTTGCAAAAATTGATGCAAAATTTCAGAAGAAAATCAAGAAAAAGGGATATTGATATCAACATGAATTATAAGGCGGTTTTAATACCGCCTTTTTTATATCTCTTTTCTCTCTGTAAGCCTGAATGTATTTTCAGCAGATATGCAAAGATGACGTATTTCTTCACTGTTAAGTCTTTTTTTCAGCTCTCTTATTATCTGTCGGAGCTGTTCTCTGCTGTATGCATTTGTACATTTTTCAGCGTATCTGATAAGAAGCACTGCAACATCATATTCATTCATCTCTGTCCGCCTCCTGTTTTATATTTTCCGAGATACAGAGCGTATCAGCCGAAAAGTAAACGACATACCATTTCAGATATTTGTGATACATGGAGCTTTCAAGACAGGCATCAAGAAAATCCGAAGCATTACCGGTAAATATTTTATTCTGTTCCGGGTCAGATATGGTAAATACTCCGCAGTCATCAATATTCAGCTGAATAAATCTTTTAAGCATAATCGGAGATTCACGGTAAAGACTCATAAAAAATCATTCCTTTCTGTTTACTTTTAATTTCTTTTATGATATAATTAAAGTCATACGGCAAATTATGACAAAATATGACCTTTATTACATTGTATACCCAAATACCGAATATGTCAATAGGAAAATACCGATTTAACGAATAAGGAGTGGATTTTTGTGAATTTTAACCAAAGAATAGCATATCTTTTAGGGGAAAAAAAATGCTCTCAGGCAGACCTTGCCAAATCTGTAGGGGTAAAGCCAAATACTGTAAGTGACTGGATAAACAAAGGAACAAGTCCGAAAATTGAACATATATACAAGATAGCGAATTATTTTAATGTTTCTTTTGATTATCTTTTTTACGGCAGGGAAAATTCAAACAGCATATCAAATTCAAATATAGGTGCTATAGGAGCTAATTCAAGTGGTACTATTAACATAAACGGAGAAAAACAAAGTAATGGTCCGATGAGTGAAATTGATGAAATTGCTCAGGAGGTTACAAGAATTATAAAATCGCTTCCTCTTAAAGAACGTTCAAGACTACTTACACTTATTTATGAGTTTGAGGAGAGCTGTTCACACAATTTATAAGCTGAAAAATATTATAAAATATATAAAGGGTCGCCTTTTACTGGCAACCCTTTTTTTATTCAGTCATTTTCCGGAGGAGTAAAAAGGAAATCAAAGCTTCCTTGAGGAGTATCAAGACAGGTTTCGAGGATTCTTGCATAAAGCCTGAGCTTTCTTGCAGTACTTTCTTTATCTGACGGGAAAAATGTATTGTCAAGCAGGAATGTAAGCATGGCGACAATCATTTCCGCACTTTCCTTAGGGGCTTCTGTGTGTATTGAGCCTTCTGACTGACCCTCTGCAAGAATTGCTGTTAAAAGCGGGGAAATAATTTTTATAGCCGTTATCATCATCTTATGATGTATTATAATATCGTCCTGAAGATGAAGAGATATTATAACGTTTTTGCTTTTATCCCGAAATTCTTTTTTAAGAATAGAGCGAAAAAGCGTTTTGATTTTTTCAAAGGTATTGCTTGCAGTGTTTATATTGTTGAAATACTCCCTTACTGTTGCAGAATAGGAACGTTCAATAACCGCATCAACAATTTCATCTTTGTTTCTGAAGTAGTAATAAATGCTTCCCTTGCCGATACCGGCATTTTTTGCAATCATTTCCACGGTAATATTTTTGCTGGCTTCGTTGGTACTGCACATAAGCTCCTCAGCGGAATTGAGGATAATGTTTATTTTGCTTTCACCCATATAAATTCCTCCTGATTTTTGAATTTATGTATTATTATACCATAAACATTTTAAAAATTCAATACAAGTTTGTAAAAAAAATATATTGACTAACGGTCGAAAAGATGATATAATAAGGACAGTAAAAAAACTGACCGGAGGTCGAAAAAATATAAGGCAGAATTTCAGATATTCTGAATTACTGATTTCTAAATCTGACTGAAAGTCGAAAAAAGCCGGTAAAAAAATAATCTGAAACTGACCATTGGTCAGAAATATAATCTGAAAGGTCTGATGATGATGCTGGAGGCTATTGGCATAACAGTGCTTGGCGTTGCAGCTGCAGGAAGTATTGCTTGTTTTGCAGGTGCTAAAACGCTATTTAACAGAACGATTCCCAGACAAGATGTTCTCAGGGTGAATCTCAGTGAAATGGCTGATATGCAGAAATGGGAAGAATATAAAAAATTCATGGTTCCGAACCGTGAATGGCTTCAGTCCCAGAAGCTTGAGCATATAACTATCAAAGCCCGTGACGGTATAACACTTCATGCCGATTACTTTCCGGCTGAGGGCGAAAGCAATAAGCTTGTAATATGCAATCACGGCTATACAGGAACAGGCATAACAAACTGTGCATCAATAGCAGTATTCTTCCATAATCTCGGATATGACTGCCTTATAGTTGACCACAGGGGTCACGGTAAGAGCGAGGGAGAGTATATAGGCTTCGGAATCCTTGACAGATATGATTGTCGTAAATGGGTTGAGTATATTGATAAACGCTTCAGCAGAAAAAAACAAATAGTGCTTTATGGCGTATCAATGGGCGGAACGACAGTTCTTATGACAGCAGGCTTTCCGGATTTGTCGGATTCAGTAAAGGCTATTGTAGCAGACTGTGCTTTTACCTCTCCATATGATGTTTTCTCGCATATTCTGAAAAGGGATTATCATCTGAATCCTTTCCCTATCATGAATATCAATGATTCGATGTGCAGAAAAAAGGCAGGATACGGCTTCAGTGACTATTCAACGCTTGATGCCGTAAAAACCACAAAGCTTCCGATACTTTTCATTCACGGAAAAGATGATAACTTTGTGCCTACATGGATGAGCGAAAAAAATTATCAAGCGTGTACTTCTCCAAAAGAAATATATCTTGTTGAAAATGCCGGACACGGTGCGGCATATTATGAAAATCCGGAAGTATGTCAGGAAAAAATCAAAAGCTTTCTTGAAAAGTATATAAAGTAATTACGGAGGGTAACTTATAATGAAAGAAATCAATATCAACGGGGCAGTAATGAAATGCTATCCGCTTTGTGCAGCTCAGAAGCTTCATTATTATACAGTGAGATATTCACCGGCACAGGTTCTCTGTATAGGAACAGGACTTTATGTAAAGCAGGACGTGGATTTCGGACTCCTGAAAAAAGCTATCTATGAGGCATACAAAAAGTTCGATACAATGCGTTTAAGATTCACACAGGATGAGGACGGAACAGTATATCAGTATATTGTCCCTAATGAAGAGCGTGATATAGAATTTCGTGATTTCTCAAAATGGAAGGAAGATGCCATTAAAAGGGAAATGGAACGCTGGACTTCAGTACCTTTTGAAAGATTCAATTCACCTATGAATAAAATCGTTATGGTAAAAATGCCCGACGGATACAACGGTACTTATATGAAAGTAGACCATATGACAATGGATTCAAGCTCAATAGTGGGATTCAGCAGAACAGTTCTCGAAACATACAGCATAATGAAGTACGGAGTAAAAATAAAGCAAGCTCCTGTAAAACCGTTTATCCCACAGCTTGAAAAAGACCTTGCATATGAAGCAGACTCTCCAGCCAGAAAAAAAGACGAAGAATACTGGCAGGCTGAAATTGCAAAGAGCGAGCCTATTTACACTGACTTTGCAGGTCAGGGCAGACTTCTCACCCAGAGACGTGAAAATAATAACCCGAATCAGCGTTATGCAATGGTTGTTTCAAAAGACCCTACTGCTTCAATTGCCGTATATCATCTTGAATATGAAGCTTCTATGCGACTTATGAAATTCTGTGAGCTTAACAACGTATCTATGGCAAGCCTTCTGCTTATGGGTATGAGAACAGTGCTTTCAAAATTCAACGACAATGAAAAGGACGTTTCACTTAAAACCTGCGTTGCAAGAAGGGGAACACTTTCCGAGAAGTATTCCGGAGGTACAAGAATACATTTCTTCCCGCTCAGAACAATTATGGAACCCGAACTCACTTTCCTTGACGGCATAAGAATGATTCAGACTGAACAGAGCAAAATTTTCCGT
Source organism: Oscillospiraceae bacterium (assembly GCA_029005335.1). GTDB lineage: Bacteria > Bacillota > Clostridia > Oscillospirales > Ruminococcaceae > Ruminococcus. The sequence continues at coordinate 3,516 of JAQXFT010000133.1, read as the reverse complement.
CATGCCAACTATGACCCGATTGAATGTACAATCAAAAGAGGTCAGTACTGGAAGTATCAGCCAGGAACAAGCTATGAGAGCATATCACTTACATATCAGCCACTTACTATGACTAAGGAGACTCCTGAGATGCCGAATATTCCGTATAAGAGCTACTGGTATTCAAACGGAGTGGCTGCACAGCCTTTATATCTGACTGTAATGCACCGCCCTGAAGATAACGGTCTTAATTTCAATTTTGAATACAGAGTCGATGCTGTTACGGATAAAGAAATGGAATACTTCTATTACTATCTCTGCCGTGTTCTTTTCAGAGGAATTGAGGACGAGACAAGAACTATCGGCGAAATACTTGAAATGATATAAATTAAACCGGAGGTAATTTAATATGTTTGAAAAGTTAAAAGAGCTTATCGTCAACTATGTTGATGTAAATCCCGAGGACATTACACTTGAATCACGTTTTATTGATGACCTTGGATTCAATTCCTATGACTTCATGAGCCTTCTCGGCGACCTTGAAACCGAACTTGATGTTACTGTTGAAGAAAGCGACGTTGTAAATCTTCATACTGTCGGCGAAGCTATTGAATATCTTGAAAAGCTTAAAGGCTAAGGAGAAAGTATGGATAAAACTAAAATCAGAACTTTACAGGATTTAGTCAGGGAATCCGCTTCCGAATTTGGCGACAGAATTTTTCTGAGAGAAAAGAACGGCAAGGAAATATCTGAAAAATCCTTCAGAAATCTCTATGATGATTCCTGCCGTCTTGCCGGATATATAACTTCAAAGTATAACGGAGTTATTCATACAGCAGTAATAGGCGGTTCGAGCTATGCATGGATTGTCAGCTATTTCGGAACAGTATGCGGTGGGAATGGCTGTGTCCCTCTTGATGCACAGCTCCCGTGCAGTGATATATGCGAGCTTCTCAACAGAGCCGATGTAAGCATATTTATGTATGACAAAAAATATGAAAGTATGATTGACGAAATCCGTAAGAAGTGTCCGGAAGTAAAGGAATTTATATCCTTTGACAAAGACCTTCCGCAGATACTCTCCGAAAACAGTCCTGCCGAGCTTCCTTCCGTATCTCCCGATGCTCTTGCCTCAATATCATATACTTCAGGAACTACCGGAAAAAGCAAGGGTGTAATGCTCCTTAACAGAAATCTTATTGACAATGCAATGTGTCAGGACAACGAAAGCACTTCTGATGACGTAGTATTATCAATACTCCCTATACACCATATATATTGCTTTACATGCGATATACTCTGTTCGTTAAGATACGGAAATCAGCTCTGTATAAATGATTCAATGCTCCGAATAGCACAGAATCTCAAACTCTTTCAGCCTACTATTATAATGATAGTTCCGATGATTGCCGAAACAATTTACAGACAGATAAAAACCATTTCAGAGGCAAATCCCGAAATCCCAAAGAGTGACATTGCTAAAAAAATATTCGGCGAACGCCTTACAACCATATACAGCGGAGGTGCATATCTTCGTCCTGAACTTCAGAAAGCATATCACGAAATGGGTTATCAGATGGGTCAGGGTTACGGTATGACAGAATGTTCGCCACGTATCACTACTGCTGACCGTTTCGACAAGGACTGTGCAGGAGATGTCGGAATTATTGTAAACGGCTGTCAGGTAAAAATCGAGGACGGCGAAATTATGGTAAAAAGTCCGTCCGTAATGGCAGGATACTATAAGGACGAAGTCGAAACTGCAAAGACACTTACTCCGGACGGCTGGCTCAGAACAGGAGACCTCGGATATATTGACGGCAAAAAGCTTTTCATTACCGGAAGAAAGAAAAATCTTATTATACTTTCAAACGGTGAAAACGTTTCTCCCGAAGAAATCGAAAACAAATTCGCCGGAACAGACTTTATATCCGAACTTCTTGTATACAGCGAGGACGGAATGATTACCGCAGAAATATTCCCTAATCCGGATTACTGCAAGGATATGACTGATGAAGAAATTGATAAGCTTTTCAAGGATAAAGTTCTTGAAATAAACAAGACTCTTACTTCCGCAAAAACTATCCACCGTATGCGTATAAGAGACAAGGAATTTGAAAAAACTACTTCCAAAAAGATTATCCGCAGACAGTCCGAACACGGAAGAATTGTAAAGTAAAAGGAGATTTAAATATGACCTATCAGGAAATCGTTGAGAAAACAAGAGAAATAATATTCGCCTATGACCTCAGCTCACTTAAGGATTCAACAGAACATATCGCAGTGCAGATAAATATCAAGGGCGAGGGGGAAGGCATATTCTATATCGAACTCAAGGACGGAAACGTATATATTGAACCCTATGAATACTATGACCGTGACTGTACATTTGTTATATCAGCAGAAAACTTTTTCAAAATTTGCGACGGTTCACTTGATGCAGTAAAAGCATTTACAGTAGGAAAGCTTAAAGTGCAGGGAAATATAGATAAAGCACTTAAATTTTCCGGAATTGTAAAGAGCGTCAGAGAACAGAGCGAGGATAAAAAATCTAAGAAAAAAAGCAAGTAAATAACAGACGGCGGATTTCTGAAAAGAGTCCGCCGATATTTTTTTATTTTAACATAAAATTTATGCAACTTTTTCGCTCCTTAAAATCACTATATATAAAAGGAGGTTTTATATCATGAAAAAACTTATATCATTTATGCTTTCACTCACTTGTCTGCTTTGTGCAGTATCGTGCGGAAAAAAACCGATTACTCCGGAACAGCTTGAATCATCATCACAGGAGAGCAGTTCTCAGGCTGAAGAAATCTTAGCAGAGGATATTCACTCCTACAAATCCGAAAAGATAGAAATGCCCTTTGACGGCGGATTCTATCAGGCAGTACCGCTTTCGGACGGAAAATACAGGCTTTTCGGAAGTGATAATAGCGGTAGTCTGTATATTTACGATACGGATTCTGATTTTAAAAATTTTACGCTTATTGAGCCTGAACTCGGATTCAGTCCTGATTATAATAATTGCGTATTGTATTCCATAGCTGATGATGATTCAATGTATGCAGTAGCTATAAAATGCACACATGGAGATATACCCAACCCACCAAAGGACTTTGATGAAACTTTTGACTATGAGGCATATTATTCCGCATCGGAATATTCATACAGCTTTTTACATCTTGACAAAAACGGCAAAAAGCTTTCAGAAACTCCGATGGACTGGCTTTCTGATTATGCCAACGAATACGCATACGGTGAGACAAATATAAGTTCAATGGTTTACTGCGGAAATGATATTCTGCTTGCAAATGTTGAAAGCTCGCTGATTCTTATAAACTGCAAGGACGGTACACAGCTTGAAAAACTTGATACCGAAAATACATGGGGAACGTTATATTCCGACCGTGACGGAAAACCGTTGTATATTTACGAATCCGCTGACGAATCCGGTGCAGTTGAATATAAAATATGCGGAATCGATACTGAAAACAGAAAATTTTCCGATGACAAGACAACCTTTTCGGAATATTT
>JAQXFT010000132.1 GCA_029005335.1 Oscillospiraceae bacterium | reverse complement strand
TGGTTTCGCCGTGTCTTTTATCGAGTTCCTTAAAAAATTCGAGTTCATCAGAACCGTTCGCATAAATTTTTTTCATTTTATTATAAATTCTCCTCCATAAGCTTTATAAGATTTTCGATTTCCTTCTGACGCATTTTAAGGCTTACAGTATTCACAATAACTCTTGCTGAAATCGGCATAATATATTCAGCAACCTCAAGCCCGTTTTCCTTTAATGTAGTACCAGTTTCAACTATATCAACTATACCGTCAGCAAGTTCAAGAAGCGGTGCGAGTTCTACTGAACCCTCTATCTTTACTATCTCAATATCCATACCCTTTGATTCAAAGTAATTTCTTGCGATATTAGGATATTTTGTTGCTATGGTCTTTACTCCGAATCCGCTGTAAAAGTCACTTCCTTTTTTTACGGCAAGTGCAAATCTGCATTTTCCGAATCCGAGGTCAACAAGCTCAAAGAACTTGCCTCCCATTTCGACTATTGTATCTTTTCCGACAATTCCTATGTCGCATACACCGTGTTCCACATAGGTTATAACATCATTAGCCTTGGCGAGAACTGCTTCTGCTTTTGCATCGGGTACCGGAAGTATAAGCTTTCTTCCCTTTTCACGCAATGCCGTACAGTCAAAGCCTATTTTTTCAAAAAGCTGTATAGTATCCTTTTCAAGTCTGCCCTTTGTCAGAGCTATTCTGAGTGGTTTATTCATCTATATCCTCCTCAACGACAACTATTTTAGCTATTTTCTTTTCTCTTGCATATTCTCTTGTTGCATCAAGAGTTTCAAACAGAGAATTTTCAACTATATCTCCCTTTGCACGGAGCTTGTTTGCAGTTTTAATTCCTTTTATTTCGTTTCCGGGAGCGGAATATACTATGACATCGGATACAGGTCTGTAGCTGTTTATATCGCCGTTTTTAGCGATTACCTTTGATACTGCATTGACATCAACTGCAAATCCCACAGCAGGAACATCATAGCCAAATTCTGAAATAAGCTTGTCATATCTTCCGCCGGACAATACCTTAGCTCCGTGTCCCTGAAGATATCCTTTGATTATAATGCCAGTATAGTAATCGGTCTTATTTACAAGTCCGAGGTCTACTGCGACCTGTCCGTCTTTTCCGCAGAGTGCGGAAACATCATTATATATGCTTCTGAGGTCGTCAAGAATAAATCTTATTTTTTCGTCCGGAATTGCTTTTTTAGCCTTTTCAAAAACTTCCTCTCCTCCGAAAAGTGACGGAAGCTTTTTAAGTGACTGTATTGCCGGACTGTTCCCGAAGGAATCAAGCATATCATTAAGTGCAGGGAAATTTTTCTTTTCAATAAGCTTTCTGATTTCCTCTTTCTGATTTTCATCAGCGTCAAGATTGCTGACAAGCTCCTTGAAAATTCCTATATGACCTATTTCAAGAGTATATTTCATTCCCCATGCTTCAAGGGAATCAATAGCAGTTGAACATATTTCAACATCAGCCATTTTCATTGATGAACCTATAAGCTCGATACCCATCTGTGAAATCTCATCACTTCTGCCTTTAAGAGCCGGTTCGGAACGGTATACTTTCTGATTATAGTAAAGGCGGAGCGGTAATGTTGCATCTTTAAGGCGTGTGGCAGTCATACGTGCGATAGGCATTGTGGAATCCGGTCTGAGAACCATAAGTCTGCCCTTGCTGTCGGTAAGCTTATACATATTTTCCTGCGGAAAGTAATTTGAATTAAGGCTGAAAACATCAAAAAATTCAAGTGCCGGAGTTATAACCTCACTGTAACCCTTTGTTCTGAAAATATTGTCAAGTGTATTTTTAATGCTTCTGTGGAGCATTGATTCTTCAAATAAAAGGTCTTTAGTACCCTCCGGAGTAAGCAGGTCATATCTTTTCATAAAATCTCTCCTTTTCAGTAATCTGTATTTATATATGTCAATAATAACATATTATGCCTTCAAAGTCAAGCTAAAAGAATGAAAGCTGATTAGTTTCAGGCAGGCTTCCCAAAGCACCCATAGATTTCATAAGCTCAATAATAGTTTTTGATGCCTTGCTCTGCTTCTGAAATTCCTCGATTGATATGAAATCGGCTTTCTGAACAGTTTCATATATATTTTTTGCAGCGTTTTCGCCGATTCCCTCTACTGCTGAAAATGGTATTCTTATTTTGCCGTCCTCTATCAGGTATCTTGTGGCATGGGATTTATACAGGTCAACCGGAAGAAATTCATATCCTCTTGCCATCATCTCATTTACTATAAGAAGTACATCAAGCAATGCATTGTCTTTCTGAGAGGCTTTATGTTCCGAAGCTTTATATTTAAGCTCCTCTATTTTATCATGTACTGCATTTTTTCCCTGAGAAACTATTACAGCGTCCATTGCCTCACCGCTTACAGTAAAGTAAGTTGCATAGTATTCGAGAGGCTTATAAAGCTTGAACCAGCAGAGCTTCATTGCTGACATTATATATGCTGTTGCATGAGCCTTCGGGAACATATACTTTATCTTCAGACAGCTTTCAATATACCAGTCAGGCACATTATGGTCTTTAAGCATCTGTATTCTCTCCGGAGTAAATGTCTTAGGAGCTTTTCCCTTTCGGGTATCCTCCATAATCTGAAATGCCTGTTTAGGTTCAACTCCCTTGTATAGAAGATATGTCATAATGCTGTCACGAGTTCCTATAACGTCCGAAATGGTACAGATTTTTTTATCAATAAGGTCCTTTGCGTTTCCTGTCCATACGTCAGTGCCGTGGGAGAGTCCCGAAAACTGAAGCAAATCACCGAATGATTTCGGCTGAGCATCAACAAGCATCTGCATAGTGAAATTTGTTTTCATCTCAGGGATTCCGAGAGTACCGGTTTTGAAATATATTTCCTCCGGAGTAACTCCCATAGGCTCTGTTGATGTACACATTTTTATTACCTGCGGGTCTGATGCCGGAATATCCTTGATTTCAAGTCCTGTCAAATCCTCAAGATACTTGTATTTTGTAGGAACATCGTGGGCTAATTCGTCAAGCTTGAGAATAGTATCATGCATTGAGTTGAAATCAAAGTGAGTTGTTATAACTTCTGAATCCGCCATATCAGCAGGGTGCTGTACCGGTGTGAAATCATATACTTCATAATCAGACGGAACTACAACCATTCCGCCGGGGTGCTGTCCGGTAGTACGCTTTATTCCGGTACAGCCTATTGAAAGCCTTTCCATTTCAGAGGGATTCACTTTCAGATTATTTTCCTCAAGATATTTTTTGACATATCCGAAAGCTGTCTTATCGGCAACAGATGAAATAGTACCTGCTTTGAATACATTGGCTTTTCCGAAAAGCTCCTCTGTATATCTGTGGGCATAGAACTGATATTCGCCGGAAAAATTGAGGTCTATATCCGGAGCTTTGTCCCCGTCAAAGCCGAGAAACGTTTCAAACGGTATGTCGTGACCCTCACGAATCATATCCTCACCACATTCCGGACAGCTTTTTTCAGGCATATCATAGCCGGAGCTGTATGAACCGTCCGCAACAAATTCGCTGTGCCTGCATTTCGGACATACATAATGAGGGGGAAGCGGATTTACTTCTGAAATTCCTGCCATAGATGCTACAAACGACGAACCTACAGAGCCTCTTGAACCTACTAAATATCCATGCTCTACGGAATTTTTAACAAGCTTCTGTGCTATGATATACAGTACGGAAAATCCATGCTTTATAATAGATGAAAGCTCACGGTCAAGCCGGTTTTTTACGATTTCGGGGAGGGGGTCACCGTATATTTCACGGGCTTTTTTATTAGTGATTTCAGTAAGCTCTTCCTCTGCTCCTTCAATGAACGGCGTAAAAGTTCCCTTTGGAATAGGACGTACATTTTCAATCATATCCGCAATCATATTTGTATTTGTGATTACTACTTCCTCAGCCTTTTCCTCTCCCAGATAGGAAAATTCCTGCATCATTTCCTCAGTAGTTCTGAAATATAACAAAGGCTGATTTTCAACATCTTTATATCCCATGCTTGCAAGCAGAATTTTTCTGTATACTGAATCCTTAGGGTCGATAAAATGCACGTCGCACGTTGCACATACAGGTATATTCAGCTTTTCACCGAGTGCAACTATACGGCGGTTATATTCCCTGAGTTCCTCTTCATCTTCAGCGATACCCTCTCTTATCATAAATTCGTTATTGCATATAGGCTGTATTTCGAGATAGTCATAGAATTTTGCAAGCTCCTCAAGCTTTTCCTCAGATTTGTTTTCAGTCATGGCACTGAAAAGCTCTCCCGATTCGCAAGCACTTCCGAAAATAAGCCCCTCCCTGTACTTCATAAGCAGTGATTTCGGCATAAGCGGTTTTTTATAGAAGTAATCAAGGTTGCTGTAGGATATGAGCTTATAAAGATTTTTCATTCCCTCCTGATTTCTTACAAGAATTATCTGGTGATATGATTTAAGCTTTTTTATTTCAACCTATCCGGCACATATATTTATGTCGTCAAGCATCTGCATTTTCTTATTACCGTCGGTAAGGCGTTTAAGAAGCTCAAGATATACTTTTCCCAGCATCATTGCATCATCAGAAGCACGGTGAGCTTCAAATTTCCCCAGCTTTAAATATTTTGCAAGATAGCCCAGCTTATACCGCCCAAGCTCCGGAAGCATACTCTGACACATTACAAGAGTATCAAGAAGAGCATATTCAAAGCTGATGTTATAGCGTTCACAGACTGATTTTATAAAATTGTTGTCAAAATTCGCATTGTGTGCAACAAGTACGGCATTTTCTCCGCAGAATTCCATGAATCTTCTTACAGCCTCATCTTCTTCAGGGGCATTCGCTACCATATCATCAGTGATTCCCGTAAGCTCAGAAACTTTCTTAGGTATAGGCTTTCTGGGATTTACCATGGTATTAAAGCTGTCTATAATACTTCTGTTTCGTATCTTTACAGCTCCTATTTCAGTAAGCCGGTCTTTTTTATAGTTCAGACCGGTAGTCTCAACATCAAAGACAATAATTTCATCATCAACAGTTTTTCCGGTAACGCCTTTAAGTATCATGGGGCGGTCGAGGTCATTTACAACATATGCTTCACAGCCGTATATTACTTTAAGTCCCTCTGGCTGATTGTACATGGCGTCCGGAAAAGCCTGTACTGCTCCGTGGTCTGTAACAGCCATTGCCTGATGTCCCCAGAATGACGCTCTTTCCATAAGCTTTGTAACCTCCGGTATTGCGTCCATAGTTGACATATTGGTATGACAGTGAAGCTCCACACGCTTTTTAGGATAATTATCAGTCTTCGGTATGCGTTTTACTTTTATGACGGAATCAGCCATTACAGTAATATCATGAGCGAAGGTATCAAAGTCTATTTTTCCGGAAACAAGTATTGCATCACCTTTTTTGATTTTGTCAACGGGCAAATCAGCCAGCTTGTCATTATCAGCAAAAAGCTTGACAATAAGAGAACCGCTGAAATCTGTAACAAACCATGTAATAACTGTTCTTTCGCCTTTTATTTCCTTTTTGTCAGTTCTGAAAACATCTCCGATTATTACGGTTTTTTTACCAGGCTCTTTCATAGCCTCCTTTATTGCTGAGGGCTTTGAACGTATAGGCTTTCCGATTATGATTTCTCCGGATTCGGAATCAAAGCCAAGCTCCGGAGGCAGACTGCATACAGCTTCCGAATTTATAAAATCAGAAATATGTTCTATATCCTTTTCAGGAGCAATCTCAACAACAGGTGCTTCTGCTTCGAGCTTACGGGAAAGCTTCTCATATTCCTCATTGACGTTGTAATTGTTTTCATCAAATATAACCTTCAGATTTACGGAAAACTGACTGTATATAAGCTTTGAAAGCTCACCCGAAACGTGAAAGTTATTAAGTATATCAAGTCCGCCATGCATGAGCTTTATATTAATCACGTCGTCATTCAGGGAAATATCAGCATCATCAAGAAATCCATTTACTACTGATACATCACGCCTTAAAATATCTATAAGATTCGGAAGCTCTGCAATACTGAACAGCTCCGGAGAATAACGGCATTTCAGCCGTACTGATTCAGCTTTTATATCATGTTCCATACCCTTTTCAAAGGATATTATATCATTGAATGGTACGGTATTTTCAAAATCCGCACTTATTGTTATGCTTTTAAAATTCTTGCTGTGAGTTATTTTAAAAATTTTTCCGTTTACGATTGAATCAGGAATAACGGAAGTATATTCACTCAAAAAATTTCCAAGATTTATTTCCATATTCTGTTAAAGCTCCGAAATCTCTTTAAGAAGTTCACGGACTATATCCTCCTCTTTGATTTTTCGCAAAACCTCGCCCTTTCTGAATATCACAGCACAGCCATCACCGCCTGCAATTCCTATATCAGCTTCTTTTGCTTCTCCGGGGCCATTGACAGCACAGCCCATTACTGCAACCTTTATATCCTTGTCAATATCTTTTATGGCGTTTTCGACTTCATGTGCAACCTTGACGAGATTTATTTTCGTACGTCCGCACGTGGGACATGACACAAATTGTACTCCATTACGCTTTCCGATACACTTCAGTATATCCTGAGCAGCTTCAATCTCTTTTACAGGGTCATCAGTAAGAGATACCCGGATAGTTTCGCCTATTCCGTCACAGAGAAGCGAACCTATTCCGACAGCCGATTTAATTATTCCCATACGTGCAGTACCGGCTTCTGTAACTCCGAGGTGCAGAGGATAATTACAGCGTTCCGAAGCAAGACGGTATGATTTTATCATACAGCTTACATCAGAGGACTTTATAGATATTACTATGTTGTCAAAGTCAAAGCGTTCAAGCAGTTTTGCATGATTCATAGCACTTTCAACAAGTGCCTCCGGAACAGGTGAACCGTATCTGGCAAGAAGCTCCTTTTCAAGAGAACCCGAATTTACTCCTATTCTTATAGGAATATTCTTTGAGCGGCATTTGTCCGCTACCTGCTTTACCCTGTCCATATCTCCTATATTTCCCGGATTTATTCTTATTTTGTCAACTCCGGCTTCAGCAGATTCAAGGGCAAGCTTATAGTCAAAGTGAATATCCGCAACAAGCGGAATTTTTACTGCGGATTTTATTGCGGGAATAAGCCTTACAGCATTCATATCAGGAATAGCAGTGCGGATTATTTCACAGCCGGCTTTTTCAAGCTCGACTGCCTGCCTTACGTTTCCCTCAATATCATCAGCTATAACGTTAAGCATTGACTGTATATATATATGTTTTCCGTCAAGGACGCAGTCCCCGACTTTTACCGGTTTTATGTTTCTCATTTAAAGCACTTCCTAACCTTTAAGTCTTATAATATCGTTATATGTTGCAAAAATCATCAGTCCGAAAAGGAGCAACATTCCAATTGCGTGTACATAAGCTTCGTATTCGGGCTTTAAGGGCTTGCGTCTTACGGCTTCAATCAGAAGAAATACAAGTCTTCCGCCGTCAAGAGCCGGCAGAGGAAGAAGATTGAATATTCCGATATTGATAGTAATAAAGATAGTGAGATTCAGGAGAGACATTGTTTTTTCCCTTAAATTTTCACCGACCTCCGTCGCCTGTCCTATTACAGATATAGTTCCTACAGGTCCTGAAAGCTCATCAGCTTTGTATTTTCCTTTTATAAGGTCTCCGAGTGAAATCCATATAAGGCGTGCTGTAGATACGCTGTCTTTAAAAGAGTATGAAAGAACGTTTCCGGCAGTTTTCGGGAGAGTTTTTATTACAAAGTCACGTGATTTTTCACCTGTATTTTTATTTCCGAAAGTCACATTTTCAAGTATGATATTTTTTCCGGCTCTTTCAACCTCAAGGGTAAAGGAATCAGCCGATGCAGAAGCAATCTGATATGATATGTCACTGTAAGTAAAAACCTTAAGACCGTTTATACGCAGAATTTTATCTCCCTCACGCAGTCCCGATTCATAGCTTGATGCAATAATTTCCTTTGTATCCGAATCGCTTGCAAAATAGTTTATAGTTGTACTCGGAATACTTTTGTACATAGATGCAAGAATTACAGTGAGAATTACGCCTGTGAGTATATTTACAGTTGCTCCGGCTATGACAACAAGTATTCTCTGCCATACGGGTTTACAGCGGAAGGCTCTCTTATCATCACTGGAATCATCTTCACCCTCCATGGCACAGAATCCGCCTATAGGAAAAAGTCTGAGAGAATATTCTGTCTCACCTTTTTTGAAATGCAGAAGCTTAGGCCCCATTCCCAAAGCAAATTCATTTACTTTTACTCCGCAGAGCTTTGCGACGGTAAAATGTCCAAGCTCGTGGACTGCTATTATTAACCCGAAAATAAGTATTGCAATTACTACACTCATAATGTCTCCTTCCTGAATATCTATATATTAAGCTTTACATTGTTTTTAACATATTCTCTTGCGGAACTGTCCGCTTTTATAACATCATCATAGGAATTGATTTCAGTATAGGGGAATTTTTCAAGCACTGATGATACTATTTCGCCTATTTCGGGAAATTTTATTTTTCCTCTGAGGAAAAGCGATACAGCCTCTTCATTTGCAGAGTTGACAAGGCAGGGATAAGCTCCGCCGGTTTTTATAGCTTCGATTCCGGCAGTAAGACATCTGAAAGTATCATAATCGGGCTTTGCAAAAGTCAGAGTACCGTAATCCGTAAGCGAAAGCTGTTTTGTAGGACATTCCATGCGGTCGGGATATAATAAGGCATACTGAATCGGTATTTTCATATCCGGAACGCCAAGCTGTGCAATTATGGAGAAATCCTTATATTCAACAGCGGAATGCAGAACACTCTGACGGTGTACAACAATTTCAATCTGTTCAGGCTCAAGGTCAAAAAGCCATTTAGCTTCAATAAATTCAAGAGCCTTATTCATAAGGGTAGCAGAATCTATAGTAATTTTACTTCCCATACTCCAGTTGGGGTGATTCAGAGCATCAGCAACGGTTACGTTTTCAAGCTCGCTGTATGACTTTCCGAAAAAAGGTCCTCCTGAGGCTGTAAGGATTATTTTGTTAAGCTGTTCACGCCTGTTTCCCTGTAAGCACTGAAATATCGCTGAATGTTCGCTGTCAACGGGAAGTATGCGGACGTTATGCTTTTCAGCTGATTCGGTTACAAGCTTACCTCCGGCAACAAGAGTCTCCTTATTGGCGAGTGCAATTTCCTTTCCGGATTCTATGGCTTTAAGAGTAGGAAGAAGTCCTACCATTCCTACTACGGAATTTAAAAGTGTATCGCATTTTACGGAATATGCAATTTCGCATAATCCTTCCATGCCGGACAGTATTTTTATATTTGTATCGCTTAAATTCTGTTTAAGCTGAGAATATCTGCTTTTATCGTAAATGCAGACACATTCCGGATTGTATTTTCTTGCCTGACTTTCAAGCTTAGATATATTTGTATTTGCTGAAAGTGCTGATATTCTGAAATTATGCTTTTCGGCAACCTCAAGAGCCTGAGTTCCTATTGAACCTGTCGAGCCTAATATTGATATTGTTTTCATAGTTTATTCAGATTCCCCCTTATATATGTATGGGCGGATAGAATAATTATCCGCCCTCAGAGATTTTTATTTGTATATATCCATAACGGATAAAAAGGCATAGAAAGTCGGCATTACAAACAGAACACTATCAAATCTGTCCATCATGCCTCCATGACCGGGCATAATATTTCCATAGTCCTTTATACCGCACTGTCGCTTTATCATGGAAGCCGAAAGGTCTCCCAGAGTTCCAATCAAAGCACATACCGCTCCGGCAAGGGCAAGGAGTATATAATTTGCGTGCAGACCCTCTTTGCTTATGAGATTTATATATATAGCGTTGAAAACTACGAATATTACTGAAGTAGTCACTATACCGCCTATAAGACCTTCAACAGTCTTTTTGGGGCTGATTTCCGGACAGAGCTTGTGCTTTCCGAAAAATGTTCCGGCAAAGTATGCTCCAGAATCAGCAATCCATGCACCGCACAGACCAAGTATAAGAAATACGATTCCGTGAGTATTATCAAGAGCCTCTGTTTTCAGAGTAGTAAGCATAGCCTCCGGAATAAGTATCATTACTGCCAGCATAAAGGAAACTTTTTCAAAACCGGTTTCCTTGTGTTTAAGTATGAACATCAGGAATACAGTAAATACAGTCAAAAGGCTTACGGGTAACATAAGGTTTTCAAGAAAGTTTCCCCAGCTCATTATTCTGAATACTCCATAAACTATTGATGCCGAAAGTGATACGTAAAAATTTTCGCACTTTGCCGCTCTGAAAAGCTCAAAAATCATTATCGAGACAAGGAGCGAAACAACAAGCGGAAGCACTATGGTATTATGCAGAAGCAATACTATTATTGCTATTACTATTCCGACACCTGCCGAAATAATTCTTACTGACATTCAAACACCTCCGAATCTTCTTCCTCTTTTTGAAAATTCAATCAGAGCCTTGTCAAGTTCCTTTGGCGTAAAGTCAGGCCATAGAACATCAGTAAAATAATATTCAGCATATGCCGACTGCCATATAAGAAAGTTTGAAAGTCTCAGCTCTCCGCTTGGTCTGATTATCAAATCAACGTCAGGGGCTTCACGGGTATAAAGAAAATCATTTATTGTACTCTCATTTATATCGGAGATTTCAAGCTCTCCGGATTTTACTTTCTGTGCAATCTGACGGGTAGCGTTAGCAATTTCGGCACGTCCACCGTAATTTACTGCCATCATCAGAGTCATTTCCTTGTAATCCTTTGTATCGTATTCCAAATCCCTGATTTTCTGCTGTAAATCCTCATCAAGAGCAGATATATCGCCAAGAAAAATCATTCTTGTATTTTCAGAGAGATAATTTCTTACATCGATGATATATTCTCTGAAAAGATTCATAATAGCATTTACTTCATCTTTGGGGCGTTTCCAGTTTTCAGTTGAAAAGGCATAGAAGGATATATATTTTATTCCTATATCCTTGCAGTATCTTACAATCTTTCTGAAAGTCTTAGCTCCCTCGGTATGTCCGAAAGTTCTCGGC
>JAQXFT010000131.1 GCA_029005335.1 Oscillospiraceae bacterium | reverse complement strand
TTGACAAAGAATTCAGCTATATGATATAATATATCCGATATATCGGGGAGTTGATAAAAGTGATAGTTTCGTTTGATTTAGATGATACACTTTTCATAAATCCGGAAAAATGCAGTGCCGAAAAAAGTCTGCACTTTCCGCTGAATCTTATTTTTCGTGACAGACTCCGTGCCGGAACAGTAAAGCTTATTTCCGAGCTGAAAAAGAAAAATATCCGGGTGTGGATTTATACAACCTCATTCCGTTCGGAATGGTACATCAAAACGCTTTTCAGATGCTACGGAATTAATCTTGATTTTATAATTAACGGTGAACGTCACAAAAAAGAGGTTCAGGGAGAAAAATGCGAACCTATGCCGTCAAAATATCCCTCCAGATACCGAATTGACCTGCATATTGATGATGATATATCCGTTGCAGAAAACGGAAAAACATACGGATTTAAAGTTTATCTTATTTCGGAAAATAATCCGCAGTGGGCTGATGAGATTCTCAATCAGGTAGACAAAATCAAAAGGGCGGTATAAAATTTACCGCCCTTTAAAATTATTTGATAAGGTCTGATATTTCCTTTGGAGTAAAAGTATATTTTTTATCGCAGAAATGACAGCATATTTCAACATCTTTTCCCTCATCAGCCATTGCGGAAAGTTCTTTTTTTCCGAGACTGATTAATACTCTTTCAGTACGTTCACGATTGCAGTCGCATTTATAGAATACTTCCGATTCATCAAGAATATTCGGTTCGAGACCGTCAAGAAGCTTCAGAGCTATTTCCTCAGCCGTCATGCCGTCTGACATCATAGTTGTTACGGGTGGGAGGGTGTTTATATTCTTTTCAAGAACATCAATGCATTTTTCATCTGCAAAAGGAAGCAACTGTATGAGATAACCGCCTGCAACCTTTACAGTCAAATCAGGATTTACAAGAACTCCAAGACCGCATACTGTCGGAATCTGTTCGCTTGTTGCATAATAGCTTGCAATATCCTCGGCAATTTCTCCTGATACAAGCGGAATCACTCCGACATAAGGCTCTTTCATTCCCAAATCCTTGACTACTGACAATGTACCGTCTTTTCCTACTGCACCGCCTACATCTAATTTTCCGAATTTGTTAAGAGGAATTTCTACAACCGGATTTGTTGCATAGCTTTTAACGTTCCCTCTGCTGTCCGCAACTGCAACAAGCTGACCCGTAGCCCCTCCGCCGTCAACTCTCAGAGTTACGGTATCATTCTGATTTTTAAGACCGTATCCCATAAGCGAAGCTCCTATTGAAAGCCTTCCGAGACCTGCTGTTACTACTGCTGAAGTCTTGTGTATTCTCTCCATTTCGGATATTATATCCGTGCCGTCAAGAAACATTGATATTACAGATGCATCTTTCGATATTGCACGCTTTAAGATTCCCATAAAAATTTTACCTCCTATATTTTTCTTGTTGCGATTACTATACGCTGACTTTTTTCGTCAGGAGCATTAAAGCTGTCGTCATCGTATTCCGCAAGAATTTCAAGACCGCAGTCTTTCAGAAGATTTTCTATTGTTTCAAGACTGTAAGCCTTTTCACTGAAATTCTCAGTTGTACGGTGATATATATTTCCGTCACGCTCAAAAAATTCAAGATTTATATTTATCTGATTATTATTTTTGTCAAGGGAATTTTCCCATACACAATATACATCATCTGTTTCATATGTGAAAGTATTATCCGCAAGTATATTCTGATGCTTGTAAACTGTATTCATATCAAATATAAAAAGACCATTCGGCTCAGCAAAAAGAGATACTTTTTCAAATACTTTTTTTACATCATCAAGGGATTCAAGATGATTTATACTGTCCAATGCACAGACAGTTATTCCGACTGTTCCGAACATATCAATTTCACGCATATCCTGACAGAGATACTGTATAGGCAGATTCTTTTCAAACTTCTTGTCCATAGCGATTCCGAGCATTTCGGGTGAATTATCAATACCTATAACGTCATATCCAAGCTCCGCAAAAACCTCCGAAAGGCTTCCCGTACCACACCCCAAATCAAGAAGTATATTATTATCTGTCTTATTGTATTTTCTTATAATTTCGTGAAAATATTCCCCACGCTTTTTATAATCAATATTAGCCGTCAGGTCATCATAGTATCTTGCAAATACGCTGTAACTGCTCATTCAATCACCTGCTTTATTAATAATCGTAATCATAGTAATCATCTTCGTAGTAGTAATCATCTTCATAATAATCATCTTCGTAATAATCATCTTCGTAATAATCATCTTCATAATAATCATCTTCGTAATAATTATCATCATCGTAATCATCAATCGGACGATTCGGAACATCTGTTGAATGACTTTCAGAAAATGTCTCGTTTCCGTCACGGTCTATATCATAGGTTTCAGTAATTGTTGTTCTGTTTGCCGTATCAACACGGTTAACTATTTTCTGATAGGGCAGAAGCTCATCACCTGCCCATTTGTATTTGACTGTTTCACGGATATTATTTTCTATGTTGAATGTATAATAATATTCAAATTTCTCACCATTTTCGGAAATATCTGTTCCGCACTGCATTCTTTTTCCGATTTTATTAAATTCGCTCCAGTATTCAAATTTAAAGGTTTCGGGATTGAATCTGTAATAAATGCCCTTTGAATCATACATAGTATTTTCAGGAATAAATAAATCCTTAAAACCGTCAGAATCAAAATCCGCTGAAGCTTCCGATATATAGTATTCCGGAGCATATTCAAGTGCTGAAAGATTATCATAGAAATCTCCTGTCATATGCTGTAAAGGTTCATCATGTCCCAGAATCATGACATCAAGACCGCTTTTATCCACCTTGAAATATATATCATCGGGATTAAGGCAGTCAACTGTATTGCCGTTTTCATCGTATATATTTTTTTCACGCTTAATAAGCTCCTCCGGTTTATTTACGCTTTTAATTGAATATGTTTCCGTCCAGAGTCCTCCGCTGTCCTCATAACCTGTGATATGTTCATTTAACTTTATTTTCTGATATTTCCATTCATATATATATTTTTCAAAGCGATAATTTTCACTGTAATTATTTACCCAGTAAAGATTTTTATTTTCATCATCAACAGCAAGCTCATGACCTACTTCATTAAGCTCGTCCCATTTTTCATAGAGCTTTGTATCGGAATTATACTGGAAATACGTTCCGCAGGCATACATTGCACCATTCTTTACAGATACAAATAAATCTTCATCACCGTCAAAATCATAATCATAAAATTCAAGCTTATTTTCATCGGGAGGATAGTCACATTCAAGTGTCTGTACAACTTTATCGTCAAGCAATACGGAAACGCTGTTTTCAGAAACTTTAAAATTATAGCGTGAACCTATCGGAACTTCTTCCCTTTTATAAGTACCGTCATCATATACAATCAGCTGTTCTCTTTTTAAAAGATTTTCATTGCCTTTCTGGTCATAACTGAAGGTATCGATATATACTGAACTGTTACTTTCTTCTTTATATCGTGCTTCACATGAAACAGGCTTTAAAGCTTTGTTATCCCATTCATAGACAGTATTTCTATAGTTAATAGCACTTCCGATTTCAGAACATTCAAGCTTATTATCTAATACTGACATAAGAAATCCTACTTTATTCAATTCTTCGCAATTTTCAAAAAGACCGGTTTCGGGATTATATGTATAATATACTCCTGAAATATTCTGCGTTCCGAATGTTGATGGGATAAACAAATCATCATAGCCGTCAAAATTATAATCCTTAAAAATCAAATGCATTTCCGGTGTTGAATCAAAATAAGGCGGATAATTTTCAAGATAATCTGTTTCGATAAGCTGAATAAATTCACCGTTTCTGGAAATCTCCATGCCGGTTTTATTCAGTTTAATGGACATTCCTAAGGGCGTTTCCACCTGAAATTCAGCGTTCCTATATGGATTTTCCGGATTCTTTTCCTTACTGCAGGCTGTAAAAAATACGGCAGAAAGCAATACAACTAAAAACATTCTTTTCATACTATTTATATCCTCTTAAAAATAAGGGACGCACTGAAAGTACGCCCCCGTTTAAAATTATTTATTAGCACCACAGCATTTTTTATATTTCTTACCGCTTCCGCAGGGGCATGGGTCATTAGGGCCTATTTTTTCGGAATGTCTTTCTTCTCCGAAGCTTCCGTCACCAGCTCCGGCATTCGGTGCATCAGGCTTCTGAACCTGTTCACGTTCTGGCATAGCATTCTTCTGAATCTTTACTGTAAGCAACATTCTTACTGTATCTTCACAGATTGAATCAATCATGGCATCGAACATTTCAAAGCCTTCAAATCTGTATTCATCAGCAGGATTCTTCTGACCAAACGCACGCAGTCCGATACCCTTTTTCAGCTCTTCCATATCATCAATATGAGCCATCCATTTTGTATCAACAACCTTAAGAAGTATTACACGTTCAAGTTCACGTATAATATCCTTGCCGTATTCATTTTCCTTATCCTGATAGATTTCCTTAGCCTTATCAGTGAGTGCAGTTATAATATCCTCCTTTGAGGTCTCTTCAAGTTCGTTTTCCTCAAACACAAGGTCTTCTTCAGTTATAAGCCAGCCCATGAAGTATTCACGGAGTCCTGCCATATTCCATTCTGCACGGTCGTCATCATCGGCAAGATATGTATTTACTGTATTCTTTACGAGGTCGTCAATCATATTGAGTATATTTTCGTGAAGGTCTTCACCGTTGAGTGCCTCTGAACGCTGTTTGTATATGATTTCACGCTGTCTGTTCATAACATCATCATAATTGAGGACATTCTTTCTTATACTGAAGTTTCTTCCCTCGACCTTCTTCTGTGAAGATTCAATAATATTTGTAAGCAGTTTGCTTTCAATAGGCATGGATTCGTCAACATTAAGGGTTTTCATCATATTTTCGAGACGGTCGCCTGCGAATATTCTCATAAGGTCATCTTCTACGGAGAGGAAGAAACAGCTTTCTCCGACATCTCCCTGACGGCCTGCACGTCCTCGGAGCTGGTTATCGATACGTCTTGATTCATGACGTTCTGTACCGAGAATATAGAGACCTCCGGCTTCCTTTACAGCAACAGCCTTTTCTTTTACTTCCTCATTGAATTTGTCATAAAGTTCCTTATAGACAGCTCTTGCCCTGAGTATTTCCTCCTTGGTTGTATCGGCATATCCGATAGCTTCGGTAATTACTTCCTCCGGATACTCACGCTTTCTCATTTCTGCCTTTGCAAGAAATTCCGCATTTCCTCCGAGCATGATATCAGTACCACGTCCGGCCATGTTGGTTGCGATTGTAACAGCTCCGTACTTACCAGCCTGAGCTACTATTTCAGCTTCCTTTGCATGGTGTTTAGCATTAAGGACTTCATGCCTGATTCCTCTTCTTTTAAGCATTGCGGAGAGAAGCTCTGATTTTTCAATTGATATTGTACCTACAAGTATAGGCTGTCCCTTTTTGTGACATTCCTCAATCTGATTGATTATAGCATCAAATTTACCCTTTTCTGTTCTGTAAATCTGGTCATTATGGTCAATTCTTGCTATAGGCTTGTTAGTCGGAACGGCTACGACATCAAGCTTATAGATTTCCTTGAATTCGTCCTCTTCAGTCATGGCTGTACCGGTCATACCGGAGAGCTTGTCATAAAGGCGGAAGAAATTCTGGAATGTGATAGTAGCAAGAGTTTTTGATTCACGGGCAATCTTAACTCCCTCTTTAGCTTCGATAGCCTGATGAAGACCGTCATTGAATCTTCTTCCGAGCATAAGACGTCCGGTAAATTCATCAACTATGATAACTTCTCCGTCTTTTACTACATAGTCAATATCAGCCTTCATTATTCCGTTAGCTTTTATAGCCTGATTTATATGGTGAAGAAGCGTCATATTTTCGGGGTCCATAAGGTTTTCAACATGGAATGCCTGTTCAGCCTTTCTGATACCCTGAAGAGTAATTGTAGCTGTTTTAGCTTTTTCGTCTATGATGTAGTCTGCATTCTGGTTAGCTTCTTCCTGGTCAACCTTTTCGTCCATTTCGACTACTGTTACCGGAACGAGAGTTTTTGCGAATTTATCCACTATAGAGTAAAGCTCTGTAGACTTGTCGCCACGTCCGGAAATTATAAGCGGAGTTCTTGCTTCATCTATAAGAATTGAGTCAACCTCATCGACTATTGCAAAGCTATGACCTCTCTGAACCATATCTTTTTTATGTATAACCATATTATCACGCAGGTAGTCGAATCCAAGCTCATTGTTAGTTCCGTATGTAATATCGCAGGCATAGGCAGCACGTCTCTGGTCGTTGTTAAGACCGTGAAGTATACAGCCTACAGTCAGTCCGAGGAATCTGTGTACCTTTCCCATTTCCTCCGCCTGAGTTTTTGCGAGGTAGTCGTTTACTGTTACAACATGAACGCCCTTTCCGTCGAGAGCGTTAAGGTATGATGCAACGCAGGCTACAAGGGTTTTACCTTCACCGGTTTTCATTTCAGCAATACGTCCCTGATGAAGGACTATTGCACCGATAATCTGTACCGGAAAAGGTTTTTTACCTAATACACGCCATGCAGCTTCACGTACAGTTGCCATAGCCTCGGGGAGTATGGTATCGAGAGTATCACCTGTTTCAAGTCTTGCTTTGAATTCAGCAGTTTTAGCTTTTAGCTCCGCATCAGAAAGCTTGCTGTATTCTTCATCAAGAGCGAGAACCTTATTTTTAATAGGTTCGATTCTTGCAAGTTCTCTTTTACTGTGTGAGCCGAAAATTGTACTTAAAAGTCCCATTTTTTTACCGCCTTTACTTGATTAATAATATATATTATATTTTAACCCGAATATATCATTTTGTCAATAGATTTCAGAAATTGTTATACAAAAACAAAAAGACACCCCCAACCGGAATCGAACCGATATTTAAGTCTTAGGAGGACCTCGTTCTATCCATTAAACTATGGGGGCGTGTCTGAATAACATTATATCACATATGAAATAAAAATGCAAGGGGTTTTGAAAATATTTTTCAGGAGCATTTTAAAAAGGAAGTTCGGATTCATCTATGCATTCATAATATATTTCGTCTGAAGCATTATTCTGCGGATTATTTTCAGGCTTGCTTTTAATCTTATTTATGAATCCTTCAGAAAGTCTGTCTATCAATCTGTCCTCAAGCTTATCTATAAGCCTATCAAGAAGCTTTTCCAGAAATTCATTATCTGACAAAATCAAATCGCAGTATTTATCAATATTATCCGGTTGATTTACATTATTATTCAGGCAGTCAGTATCAGAAGAAATTCCGGAAGAAGCTGTATTATCCGGTTGACTTTCGCAGTTATCATCTCCGAACGGAAGTTCTGAATCTTCATAGCTGTTGTAGTCTTCATATTCATAATAATCATCTTCATCTTCAAAATATTGCATAGCATCTTCTATAAGGTCGTCATAGGCATCTGCCATATCCTCTCCCTCTGCGTCAAGATAATATTCCCAATCTATTCCCATATCACCATTCTGCTACTCAAAATATGGACAAAAATACCCATATTGAGAAAATTCCTGTTTCAACCTGTATGCTTTGGATTATGACAAGTCACAATCTACTCACAAATTCGTGTACAGTCCACAGGCGTAAATTCCCGTATAGCCTACGGTACACACTTACATCAGCTTGTTTATGCTATTCTGTAAGTTTTTTCAGAGTAGCTTTCTCCTTTCATAAAAAATTGTTTTTTACCCTTGGTTTTCGGGATTTTACCATTGACCAACTGCACCCACAAGGTCTTATCCTCTTGTTATGCCGTAATATT
>JAQXFT010000130.1 GCA_029005335.1 Oscillospiraceae bacterium | reverse complement strand
TGAAAATGCAGTTCAGAAAACAGTAATAACAGATGAAAATCCTTGTGGATTTCAGGAATATGCAATGCTCAGGCTGAGACTTAAAGAGGGTCTTGACGTATCAAATCACCCCGGAATAATTTCAAGGACTCCGGAGCTTTTAAAAGCCGGATATATAAATTTTGATGGAAAAAAAATATCCCTTACTCCTAAGGGATATCTGATGTCCAATTCCGTTATAGAATATCTTGTATTCTGAAAATTATGTCAAATCCTGAATCATTCTGTCAAAAACTATAACAGCTTCATCATAGGCTTTCTGCATTTCTTTTTCAGATGCCCATGCCATTTCAGCAGGCTTGCGGATTCCGAGATATACATCATCATCAATAATACCTGTATATCCGACCTTTTCGGCAAATTTTGAATCTTTAAGATAGAATCCGTATTTTTTTACATGAGGGTTATCCGGATATAGTGTTTCAAGATTTACGAGTGTATATTCCGGAGATATAGCCTCATTGGATTTTTCATTACATATAACAATCATAGCTTCAGCGGACTGCATTTCCGCCATAAGCTTTGAGGAAGTACCGCTTGAATAGTCTTTCTGCTCATCTCCGGTATAGGGGATATAGTAGACATCGGGAATAATTTTTCCGTCGCCGTTGAAATCCTCGCAGAAAGGTTCAATATAATCTCTTAAAGCGAGCTTGTCAATATCGTCGTTATCCTCAAAAAACAGTATGACCGTATCGGGATTTTTTTTGGTGACATAATCATATATCAGAAATCCGGCAATAAGTCCGAACATAAGAAATAATCCCAGCCACCATTTGTTGAGATAGAAAAAACTGCTTATTTTCTGACCGAGAGTACGTTCAACAGCTTCCTCAGATTCTTCTGTCGGGATAATATCGCTTTCGCTGGAATTATTCTGTTTCATGCGGAGGAGTTCAATTTTTTCCTGCTGTAATTTTTTTTCATATTCCTGACGTTGCTTTTGTTTTTCCTCAGCAATCTGTCTTGTCATCTGGCTTTCAAATTCAAGCTGTTCATGCTTACGCTGTTTACGCTGTTCTCTGAGGGTATCGAAAACGCTTTGTTCCCCGACCTTGATTTTATCCTCATCGTGATTTTCGGGGAGATTTTTTTTGTTGTTATTATTATTTTCCATAAGTTCTCCGTTAAAACGCAGGGGTATGCCGTAACAAAACAGCATACCCCGTATTTTTTTTATTGATTGTTATTATTGTTTAAGGGCTTCATAGTCGGGAAAAGAAGAACATCTCTTATAGACGGGCTGTCTGTAAGGAGCATAACAAGTCTGTCAAGTCCGAATCCCAGACCGCCTGTCGGAGGAAGTCCGTATTCAAGAGCCGTAACAAAATCCTCATCGACTTCTGCATTAGCACCCTGAGCCTTTTTAGCTTCGACCTGCTTAACGAATCTTTCACGCTGGTCAACAGGGTCATTGAGTTCTGAGAATGCGTTACCCATTTCACGGCAGTAAATGAAGTATTCAAATCTTTCAGTGAATGCCGGATTTGAAGGCTTTCTCTTTGCAAGCGGAGAGTTTTCAACGGGATAGTCATATATGATAGTAGGCTGAATCAGCTTATCTTCAACAAATGCATCAAAGAAAGCGATAAGCACATGACCTTTGGTAGCATTTTCGCCCTCATCTACTTCAACGCCCTTTTCCTTAGCAACAGCTCTTGCCTGTTCATCGGATTGCCAGTCATTGTAATCGACACCGGCATATTTTTTAACAGCTTCAACCATGGTAAGGCGTTCCCATTTTTTGCCGAGATTTATTTCAACACCCTGATAATTGATAACATCAGTACCGCATACATTGCGTGCAATAGTCTTATACATATCCTCAATAATATCCATCATGCCTATGTAATCGGTATAAGCCTGATACATTTCGATTGAAGTAAATTCGGGGTTATGTGAGGTATCCATACCTTCATTTCTGAAAATACGTCCTACTTCGTAAACTCTTTCAAATCCGCCTACTACAAGACGTTTGAGATAGAGTTCAGTTTCAATTCTG
>JAQXFT010000129.1 GCA_029005335.1 Oscillospiraceae bacterium | reverse complement strand
GCTTCGTAAGAAGATTGGTATTTAAGTTTCCACCTGAAAATCAGGCAACCCTTATTCTTAAAGGCGTGTCCACTTCGCCGCTACTGTATAGGACTGTTAAGCCCACAACGCTACTTTATTACTGTAAGCAGTATTGACTATATTTTTTACAGAAGACTAACTGACGTTTAAGATTTTACATACTGTACGATTGAACAGTACAACCGCCTATCTTAACTTGTCAATGTACTTATTGAGATGCTTACAGCTTTATTTTAACATATCGTGACTTAAATGTCAATATTTACACTGAAAAAATCGGCATTCATACCCCACTTTCGCTCACTTCGTTCGCTTAGAAGTGGGGGTATTCTGCCGAAATTTAGATAAAAAGGAGATTATAATAAAATGAAGTCCGTACTTGTTATCGGAATGGGAAGGTTCGGAAGACATCTTGCCGGAAGAATGCTTGATTTGGGCAATGATGTCATGATTGTCGATTCAAACGAAAAGCTTATTGAAGAGCTTTCCATCAGGTTTGGAGATTCTCAGATTGGCGACTGTACTAACGAAAACGTAATAAAATCACTGGGGGTTGACCAGTTCGATATTTGTTTCGTAACTATGGGAGAGGATTTTCAGTCCTCGCTTGTTATTACCTCTCTTCTGAAAAAATATAACGCACGATTCGTCATAGCAAAGGCTAATCAGGATATTCAGGCTGACCTTCTGAAAAAAATCGGTGCTGATGAAATTGTATATCCGGAAAAGGAAATCGCAAACAAGCTCGCTGTAAGATACAACGGTAAAAACGTTTTTGACTATATTCCGCTTACAAGCGAATTTTCAATCTACGAAATTCCGATACTCCGTGAATGGGCAGGAAAAACTATCCATGATGTTGATGTACGTAAAAAATACAAGATAAACATTATAGCCGTAAAAAAAGGAAGTTCACTTCAGTCACTTCCCTCACCGGACTACAGATTCGATTTTGACGACCATATCGTTGTTATCGGAGCTTCCGCAGATGTTTTCAAGCTCGCTTCAAAAACATGATTGCAAAAAGGGGCAGACTTTTTTTAAAGTCTGCCCCTTATTCCGGAATTTAAGTTATTCCACTATGTACACATCGGCATAATAAGTACCTTTTTCAAGTGCCTCATCATGGCTGTCACAGAAAATATCTATTGTATTTTCTGCAAATCCGCCTCTGTCCTCAACCGTATATACAATTCCGTCTATCTCAAGCTTTGTGCCGAAATCGAATTTACTTGATGCACTGATAGTTCGTCCGGCTGTAGCATAAGTTCCGCTTGCCGTCAGACCTGTATATTCACCGCAACAAGATGCACACGGACAATAATGAGTAATTCTGAAAGTTCCGAGATATGTTCTCTCTCCTGATGATATTTCGCTTTCATCATAATCATACTCATAATCATAATCATCACTGTAATCATTATCACAGCCACAATAATCATCATGAATGTGGTTATATTCGTCATATTCTCCGTTCTGACTTTCTTCATCATAAGTCAGGATAATTACCGGCTCGGTAGTTATTTCAGTAGCTGTCAGTACAGTTTCGGAAACATAAGTCTCCGCAGAGGTAATAACTACAGGTTCGGTTGATGTCTGGATTTCAGAGGAAACCGTTGTTGACTCTGCTGTTGTCGTTGTCACTGTAGTTGTAGTTGATACAGCAGATGATGTCGTTGTTGTCGTTGTCGTTGTCAGAGCTGTTGACACAGTAGATGTGGAGGTCATAGTCCTTACTTTTGTGGTATGCGTTGTATGTACTGCATTTGTCGTTGTAAGCTCTGATGAAGAATTAACCACTGAAGCCGATGTAACAGAAGTTGTTGTTCCGGTTGCAGATGCCTGAACAACATCTGTTGCCGTACTGTTCTCGGGTATAAGATATGCAAATGAAACAAGGGTGATGAGAATTACAGATATTATTCCGAACATCTGAAGCCCTCTGCCATTTGCACTCTTACTTTTCAATTGTTTTTTCATTTTTAAAAACTCTCTTTCTTTAATTTCCGGAAGATGTCGAAAAATCGACATCTTTCTTTTAATGCTTATGAATGAGATATATTTAATATTACTGTCATTGACATTCAAAGTCAAGGAAATTCAGATAAAATTTACTTTTTGTACATATTTTATAGAAAATTCAAAGCAAAATTTATCTATCGTGTATTGAAATTTTAAACAGAATGTGTTATAATATTTCTGACATCAGAAAACCGGAGGAATTTTTAAAATGAATAATCAGATAAGAACTCTTGCTGAATCAATTGCCAGAGTCATTGTCGGCAAAGATGAAACTATAAGAAAAGTAATAATATCTCTGCTCTGCGAAGGTCATGTACTTCTTGAGGACGTTCCGGGAGTAGGGAAAACTCAGCTTGTAACCTCTCTCTCCCGCTCAGTCGGCGGAAAATTCAACAGAATACAGCTTACTCCTGATGTAATGCCGTCAGATATTGTCGGATTTTCAATGGTCGATTCAAAAACCGGCGAGCTTTTATACCGTGAAGGCTCTGCTATGTGCAACTTTCTTTTAGCTGATGAAATAAACCGTGCTTCACCTAAAGTACAGTCGGCACTTCTGGAGGTAATGGAAGAATATCAGATAAGCGTTGACGGAAAGACACATTTACTGCCTAAGCCCTTTATGGTTATGGCTACTCAGAATCCGATTGAAACCTATGGAACATATCACCTTCCGGAAGCTCAGATGGACAGATTCTTTATGAAGCTATCCATGGGCTACCCCGAACCCTCCGAGGAAATTAAAATTCTTGAACGTACTGAAAAAAACAATCCGATAAAAAATATTGAAAGCCCTGTTCTGACAAGCAATGATATTATCCGTATGCAGTCAGAAGTAAAGAAAATAAGGGCGACTCCGGAAATAAAGGAATATATCGTCAAAATATCTTCTATGACAAGAAATGACCCCAATCTTACTCTCGGAGTAAGCCCCAGAGGAAGTATCGCTCTGCACAAAGGCTCAAAAGCTTCCGCATATATAAGCGAAAGAGAATACGTTATACCCGATGACGTAAAGAATATTGCCGTTTCAGTTCTCTCTCACCGCATTATACTTTCTCCTCAGGGTAAAAACAATTTTAAAACTTCTGAAAACTATGTATCCGAACTCCTTAAAAAGGTGGATATACCCGTATGAAAGAACAATTCAACCCGAATCTCAGAAAGAACAAGGGAAATATATTAAAAAATATTTTCGGAATATGCTTTATATGGTTCATGATTTTTATATTCACCTTCTATATGGACGGCGAAACAGGTATGATTCTTGCATATTTCGCACTGTTTTCAGCCGTATTTTCATATGCTGATGCATACCTCGCCCGAAAAAGAATAAATATCAGCTTTGAATGCGATGAATATGTAAAAAAAGGAGACAGGCTCAGAGTCAGGGTAAATGCAGAAAAATCCGGAAAGCTCCCCCTTGCCTTTATAGATTTGTTCATTGGTACGTCAGAAACTCTTGGAGGTCAGGATATGCATTATAAGCTGTCTCTGGCTTTTAAGAATACTGAGGAATTTGAAATCCCTCTTGATGGTCTTATCGGCGGAAACGGAAGAATATATATAAAAGAAATCTTTTCATCAGGCTTTCTGGGATTTGTCTCATACCGTGCCGAAGTTCCCATGCAATCAAAGCATATCGGAATTATACCTGATATTCCGGAAATAAATTCTTCAAACGCTCTTTTCAGAACTATAAATGATATAGTCATAACAAGCGATGATGAGGAAGAGGATTCCCCTCTTGCATTTTCCGCAAATTCAACAGCAGGATACGAACACCGTGACTACATTCAGGGCGACCCCTTAAAAAGAATAAACTGGAAACTATCATCAAAACGCAATAAGCTTATGGTACGTCTTGACGAAGCCTCTGCCTCAGTACAGCCGGTTGTAATAATAGACCTCTGCCACAAAAATATACTCAGTGAGGAGAAAAATATTCAGGGAGCTTTTGGTCTGCTGTCACTTTTTGTAAAGCAGGGTATATCCTGCAAGGTATACTTCAAATCTGAAAGCAACAATTTGCAGTGCATTAATGCAGACAGTGAGGAATCACTCAATTATATTCTTATGACAATTCTGATTACTCCTTCTGAAAATATCACAGCCTTTGATGAAAGTATTTTCTGCTCCGAAAAGGCTTGTGCATATATTATGTTCTCCGCCGAAATTCCGGAAAAGCTTATAAAATCTGAATTTGTAAACGCTAATAAAGACTGTATTCATTTTATTGTCGCTGATGAAAATGCCATAAACAATTCCCATGCTAATGTATGGTGTCTGGATTCCGAAAACTGCTTCAGGAAGGTGTAACTATATGACAGCTAAAAAAATCAACAGTAAAATTATATCTCTCCTGACTGATTTTCCGCTTATTTATGTTGTGCTTCTGAATACTGCCGTTATGTATTACTACAGAAATATTCTTACTCCTGTATGGATTGTATCAACATTTATTATAACTGCCATTCTCTTTAAAATATTCGATTTTATAGCAAAGCACAAAATCATCGGCTTTTTTCTTTATACTGCCATATTCTTCAGCGGTATCTGGGCAATGAGCCTTGCAATAAAAAAAGGAATGAAAAGCTATCCGATAAGCTTTCTGCTCTGGTTTATCACTACTCAGGACGCTCTCGGATACAGCAGATGGTATACTATAGCTGTATTCATATTCTTTACCGGATTCTTTGCCTCTGTTGTATATTACTTTACAAAAATAAGATACAGAATATCAATGAATTTTCTTGTATTTCTGATTCCGTTTGTAATATACGGAAAAGAATCACGTCAGATGCCTGCCGTACTTATCATAATGCTTTCTGTAATATTTGTACTGAATATGATTCACTTCAATAATATACGAAACGGCGATGACTCCGTCAAAGTCGGCAAAAAAAGCATATTCCAGTCGGTTGCCGTATATGTACTTGCTTTCGGCATAACCGCCTCTCTCCTCCCGAAACCGGATATCACCGCTGACAGAACATACCTCGAAAGCCTTATAAATATGGACGCTTTTACCGATATGCTTATAAGCAAGATAAATATTTTCAATAATCAGGCAGAATCAGGAAAATTCAGCAGCTTTAAAACCAATGACAAGGTTCTTTATTATGCCGCTTCAGATGAGCCTCTCCGCCTTAAAACTCAGGTTTTTACCGATTATGACTACTCGGAGGACAAGTGGTCTTTCAATTATGATGACTATTCTTTCAGCGACAGCTATTACTCCAGAAGTCCTTCCGAAATAGTTAAACTTATTGTTTTATCCTCAAAACTTGACAAAGACTTCGCAAAGAAGTATAATATTAATAGCACGTCTATGAATATTCCTGAGGCTGAGCAAAAATCACTTCACCTCTACGCCACGGAATATGATTTTGACCTGCTTCCTGTTCCGACATGGTTCATAAATACAGAAATTCCTGACTCCGTTCAGCCTGAATTTTCAAACTTCGGAACTGTCAGGGCTAATGGCAGAAACTTTTTACGGAATACCGAATATCATATCAATTACTACTCCGACAGCTTCATCTATAATGCCGATGTATACAAAATTCTGACTTCACTTTCATATGAGGATATAAAAAATATGTATACCGAAATGTATCATATATTCTCGGAAAACAATATGACTGATGAAGCCCGTATTATGGCTGATGCCTGCAGTGAAGCATATTCTGCTTCTGAGAATCTCGACTACGGCAACAATCAGAAAATATACAGCCTTGCCATGCAGATTACTGAAGGACTGAACTCCGATTACGAAAAAGCACTCGCTATTGAAAGGTATTTTCTCGCCAATAACTATATATATGACCTTACCTACAAAAAAGGTAAGGGAGAAAATGCTGAAACATTCCTTTTTGAAACTAAAAGAGGCGTCTGCTATGAATATGCTACTGCTATGGTACTGCTTTCAAGAGCATGCGGTATTCCGGCAAGATATGCAGAGGGCTACAACATGAATCAGCCGGCTGAAATTAATAACAACGCAAAAAGCTTTTCCGATTATGAAATAAGAATCCGTGATGCACATGGCTTTCCGGAACTTTATATTCCCGCTGCAGGCTGGACTTCCTTTGAACCAACTGTTGCAGATACAATCATAGATTATAAAAAATCTGATGTCTCAAAGGGAATATACACTTCGGGTATAATTCTTGCAGTCTGTCTGACTGCCGGACTTATACTATTCAGATTCTATCCCGAAATATCAAACCTGCTCTTTATGCTCAGAATAAAAAAGGCTGACCCTGATAAAACTGCTGTTCTGGTATTTTTAAGAGTAAGAAAGCTTTTCGGATTCGGAAGTGATGTTACCGCTGAGGAGCTTTGCCGGATTCTTATGGCTGAAAATCAGACGGATATTTCTATGCTGAAAAATCTGTTTGAAAAATCATCATACGGAAAAATTCACCTCAGCGAAAATGATAAAAAGGAGGTAACTGATTTTTACTCTGAATTATACAGAAATTTCAGAAAAGTCAAAAAGAAAAATAAAATTTAATACGGAGGTTTTTTAATATGCAAAAACCGGTAAAAGGATTCTTGTCCGGCATGACGGCTGTAATGCTCGCTTTCTCCTGCTTTGCTTCCAGACCCGTTTCATCATATGCTGCTGACCCCGATTATAAATCATGGCGTCAGTCAGATTCAAGATGGGGAGATACTCCTATGGGATACGGCGGTGCTACGGTCTCAGGTGTAGGCTGTCTTGCAACATCAATTGCAATTCTTGCCGTACACTGCGGTGCTGTTACTTCGGATTCATTCAATCCCGGAACTTTTGTAAATACAATGAATGACTTAGGCGGATTCGACGGATACGGCAACCTCACAAACTGGAATCTTATCTCAAAGGCTGTTCCAGGTCTGGAATGTGAGGGAAAATATAGCCTGCCCTATGGAACTTCAGAATATGAATATATCGAAAAGCTCAAAGAACTCGATGAACAGGGCTATTACTCAATATGCTATATCGGTCACCACTGGGTGCTTGTCGATTATATAGAAGGAAATACAATCTATATGTGCGACCCCGGAAGTGACTCAACAAATATGCTCTCCGTCTATCCGTTCAATTCATACACGCACGATACTATCAGATATTTCAGATACTCAGACCCGCAGGGAACTGACAATAATCCGGATTATTCTGAGGGAATCTATGAAATTACCGCTTCTTCCCTTAATCTCAGGAAAAATCCGGATACAAGCTCAGAAGTACTTTGCACTATTCCAAACGGTGAAAGAATTACCGTTACTGAAATTTCAAACGGCTGGGGAAAAACATCATTCAACGGCTCTGAGGGCTGGATTTCAATGAAATACACTGAATTTATTACCTCAGGAACTGTAACTGCCACATCACAGGCAACTACTACCACCACTACTACAACTGCCACCTCTACTTCCCTGACAACTACTTCTGAAAATCCATCATACTCTAAGGGAATCTATAAAATCAATGCTTCTGCCCTCAACCTGAGAGAAAATCCCGATGCAAATTCCAAATCACTTACCGCTATACCCGACGGTAAAGAAATTGTCATAACTGAATTTTCCAACGGCTGGGGAAAAACATCTTTTAACGGCTATGAAGGCTGGATTTCAATGGAGTACACTGAATACGTTGCTCCGGCGGATACAACAACAACAACAACAACAACAACAACTACTACTACTACAACGACAACAGCAGTAACTACAGATTTACCCGATGAATCTACTGTTGTAACTACTTTAACAGCCTCTTCTATGGATACTTTTACCAAACCTGATGCGGACGAATATATTGTTATAAGCCCGACCGCTGATATTAAAGATATATCCGGTGAAAATATTCTCTGTACCGTTCCGGCAAATGCTGTAGTAAAAGTAAAATCAACAAACAGTGAAAATGCTGAAATTCTTTTTCAGGATTCAACCGCACTTATATCCCTCAAGGATATAGCTCCGGTATCTGATACAGATACCTTTCCGCAAAAAGGTGATATAAATAATGACGGAATAATTGACAAGCTGGATATATCTGCTATGAATGAATATATGCTTGCGGAAAAAGAGCTTCCTGATAAAATTTCAATCTTCACTTCACAAAGCAGATATGCTGCTGACCTGAACAGCGATGGAACTGTTGACAATATCGATGTCCTTCAGCTTCTTATCGAAATATGCAGTCATTGAGGAGATTTTATATGGAATGGACAGAAACTAAAATATATACCTCCTCTGAGGGAATTGATATACTCTGTGCAAATCTGATGGATATAGGAATAAAGGGCTTTGCCGTTCAGGACGCTGAAAGCTTCAATGAGTTTCTGGAAAACAAGGAGGGCAAGTGGGATTATATAGATGAAGATTTGCTCGGACTTTCCAGCTGTGAAAGCTGTGTAACTGTATATATTCCCAGAAATGCTCAGGGTGCAGAAATGCTTACGGCTCTCAAATCAATGCTCGCCGGCATGAAAGAAAAGGATTCTCAGAACATTTTCGGAAGACTTGATATCGAATGCTCCGGAATCCGTGAGGAGGACTGGGCTAACAACTGGAAGCAGTACTTCAAACCCCTGAATATCGGCAGAAAACTTATAATCAAGCCATCATGGGAAAACTGTGAAAATCCTGAAAACAGAATTATTCTCGAAATAGACCCCGCTTCAAGCTTCGGAACAGGTCAGCACCATACAACAAGGCTATGCCTTGAACTGCTTGAAAAATCAATCTCAGAAGGCGACAAAATTCTGGATATAGGCTGTGGAAGCGGTATTCTCTCTATAGGTGCAATGCTCCTCGGAGCTGATAACGCCGTTGCTGTCGATATCGAGGAAAATGCTGTAAATACCGCAGTTGAAAACGCTTCAAAAAATCATATCAGTACTGACAAATATCATGCATACTGCGGAAATATAATAGCAGATTCCGCACTCGCCGATAAAATAGACGGCGTTTATGATATAATTACTGCCAATATAGTCGCTGATGTGCTTATTGCTATGAAAAATCTCTTTGCACGCTATCTCAGAAATAATGGTACTCTTATTATATCCGGTATCATTGAAGAACGTATGAAAGAGGTTACAGATGCTGTTGAATCAGCTGGCTTCACCGTTCAGGAATATAACATAAAAGACGGCTGGGCTGCTGTGAGACTTATTAAAAAATAAATTAAAAGCGGACATTATAAATATATCCGCTTAAATGTAAAGGAGAGAGTTTTAATTGGCTATTTTTAACAAGAAAAAAAACATCGAAATGAAGACAAATCCTCAGGTTGATGCAAAAAACCACATTCTTGAAAAACTGAATGAAAAGGTAGGCGGTACTGTTTATGACAATGCCATACTTATTCCACGTTTCGGATATACAATCGACATTCAGGTTGTAAAAAATGAGGAAAATAACGGCGTATATAACCTCCAGACAATCTTTATAATCAGAAATGATTACCTTAAAGACAAGGACGAACCCATTATCGAACCTATCGCCTCTCAGGGAAAGGATTTCGACTCCGCTCTTAAAATGCTTATAGAAAGCTTTGAGGCTCTTATATGGAGACCTATGAAAATGATGTTCGATAAGGGAAAGGCTCTTCCGATTTCATCAAATTATTTAGGTCAGCACTACGACTATGACCTCTATGTAAATTCTGTAGTACTCATGGGAGACCCCGAAAGAAAACCAGCTATGCTCATCTATTATATAAAAGATGTTCTTTCATCATTCCTCGGCTCAAAAAAATATTACTGGGTCAGAATATTCCTCGCACGTCAGGGAACAAAAGGTACTGAAAATTACAAGCAGAATATCGAAGTCAGAGTAAATGGCATTGTATGCCCGTCTCTCAACAAGAGATTCCAGCCGTATGTTGATTCATGGAAAGACCAGGATATTGCTGTTGTCGAAAAGCAGTTTGCTTTCATAGTAAACAGGGAGGAAGAAGACCTCTGCCCGTTCACTAAGGAACAGGTTGTTGAATATACAAGAAAAACACTTCCGCTTATGGAAAACTGCAAGTCCGCTGAGGAAGCCGTTGAAATGAAAAAGCAGATGGACGAGTTTATCGGAAATCCCGCACTTTCTGCCGAAATAAGAATCTTCATTCCGGAAATCCTTGCTAAGCTTACTCTCGGATACAATGAGGGCGATGATTTATTCCTCCTCCAGCCCAATCCGGAGGGCGATGATGCCGAACAGAAAAAAGTTCCTGTAAGATTCAGAAAAACTCAGCTCCGCTCATATTACTATATTCAGC
Source organism: Oscillospiraceae bacterium (assembly GCA_029005335.1). GTDB lineage: Bacteria > Bacillota > Clostridia > Oscillospirales > Ruminococcaceae > Ruminococcus. The sequence goes on along the minus strand of JAQXFT010000129.1, from coordinate 370 downwards.
AGGTTCTTATCGATTACCTCTCAAGAACAAAGCCTGAAAAGGAAAAGGTTCAGAATATTGTATTCAACAGCGTTACCTTCAGAGAGCTTCGCAAGCATATTGGTCAGCCCAATGAAAAGCTCGGAAGACCCGTTGAAGCTAAAGACCTGTTTATTCCCGGCACAGCTTATAATATAAATCTTGATAATTACAAGGTATGGTAAAAAACATCAGGGGGTGCATTTCTGCACCCCCGTTTTTATCATTTTCAGCAAGAAGACCCCCACCTCTTTAGGTGGGGGATGAATTGCGTGCCGTTATAGACAAACTAAAAATAATGTGATATAATATAAGCAGAAAATATATTGAAAGTCAGGGTGAAAAGTATTGA
>JAQXFT010000128.1 GCA_029005335.1 Oscillospiraceae bacterium | reverse complement strand
TATGCACTCCGCATTTCTGAACTCTCTCAGCGATACTTACATAAATATCCGAAGGCAATGATTTCGGAACACTTCCTGCCAATACAAGAAAATCACCGCTTTTCAAATCATCAAGCCTGTTATATAGTCTTTCAAGGCTTTCGGGGTCGATATTACAGCCCATACCGTTTATTTCCGTTTCAACGGAATCGGCATTCAGCTTTACATTTATTCTTGTTGTACCGTCAGGAACATATATAAAATCATTATTCACGCCCATATCATCAAGCATACGCAGAAGCATTTTTCCGGTAAAGCCTCCGCAGAATCCGAGTGCATTGGTATCCGTTCCCAGACGTGAGAGAATAACCGATACATTTATACCCTTTCCGCCTGCTGTGATATTTTCGTAAGAAGTTCTGTTTACTTCTCCTGCCCTGTAATTTTCAACTCCGACTGCATAATCTATAGCCGGATTAAGTGTAACCGTATAAACCATATATATAAAAAACCTCCTGATAAATGATTATTTTTTATTGCCGGACTGTGATTTATTCTTATCAGGTCTGGGAGCAGGTACTCCGATACCTTTTTCAGCCTCTTTCTTTTCAAGATTCTCACATACAAGCTTATATAAAGTGGCAACAACCGGAACACCCAGAAGCATACCCATAACACCGGATACAGAACCGCCTACCGTTACCGCTGCAAGAACCCATATTCCGGGCAGTCCTATAGATGAACCTACTACACGGGGATAAATAAGATTTTCCTCAATCTGCTGGAGGATTATCAGAAATATAATAAATATGACAGCCTGCATGGGATTTACAGTAAGAATCATAAAAGCTCCCAGAGCAGCACCGATAAAAGCACCTACTATAGGTACAAGTGCAGTAACTCCGACAACAGTACCTGTCATGACGGCATACGGCAGACGCAATATAAGCATACCGATAATACAGAGAACACCAAGTATAAAAGCCTCTGTAAACTGACCGACAAAAAAATTTCTGAAAGTCGTTCTTGTAACATCAAAGATATGCTGTACCCTTTCAGCAGTTTTCCTGTCAAGATAAGCATTTTTCATACGTGCAACGCCTTTTTTTATGCTGTCCTTTCCGATAAGAAGGTATACTGCAAAAACTACAGCGACAACAATCTTTGTAACGCTCAGAGTAAAAGCTCCTATAATTCCGGCTAAAGAGCTTATTATACCAGTCGCACCGCTTGTCAGAAATTTCACAATATTTTCGGATATTGATACCCAGTCAACATCAAGCTCCGAAATCTTCTTCTGAATATCCGGAATACTTGAAGAATTCTCTATTGCCCAGTTCTTGACCTTGTCCACAATATCCGGCATAGCTCTGTAAATAACCTTACAGCTTCCGGCAACCTCAGGAATGACAAGCTTTGTAATCAGAAGGAGAGAAAGCAGAACGATACATATTGAAAATGCAAGGCATACGGGTCTTCTTGAATATGTAACAAATTTTCCGTTATGCTTAGGAAAATAATACCTCTCACAGAACGAAAGCAATATATTGAATACAAATGCAATCGCACACCCCAGTACAAGAGGATAAACTGCAGTACATAAAAGCGAAATGAATCCCCCGATATAGCTGAGATTTTTTATAATCAGCATAACCCCCACAGCCACAGCCCCTATAAACAGATATTTTTTAATTTCCTTTCTGTCCATAAAAAAACTCCTTAAAAAAAAATAATATAATATATTATACATCATAATCAGAAAAAAAGCATTGCATTTCTGTTAAAAAAGCGTGTATTGATTAACTGTAATTACATCTTGACTTTCATCAGGGATTTTGTTATAATTGATTTAATAATTATTTTAGCCTGAAAGGACGGATTCCATGGAATATGAATAATTACAGCGTACTTAACCAGCAGTATTACACTATCGGAACAGTTACAATAGATGAGAGCTTTCACACTCAGAGTGCTGACGAAGGATTCTTCAGATATTTCGGAAATGATGTTACATACTCTATTCAGCGTACTATTCACAAGGACGACTTTGACGAATTTAAAAAATCAATTGAATGTCTTGAAAAGGGAGAAGTCAAAAAAATCGTTCTGCGTATGAAAGGCATAATATCAGGCTTCAGATGGTTTCTTGCTTCTGTAAGAAGAACCGGAAATCAATATCAGATAACACTGAATGATATACTCTCACTGGAAGCACTTGTATATGACCGTGAATACCTTATAGGAGAATACAGACATTTTCTGAGTATGACCCATGACCTTGCATTTGAATACAGCTTTGAGACAAAAATAATCAAGATATATCTTTTCGACTGCTTCAGAGAAATAATTCTTATCAATGAGGATTTGGAAACATGGCGTAAACGTGCAGTATCAATGAAATATGTCCGTCCCGAACATACAGAAGCCTTCAATAAGCTCTGCTCGGATATACAGAACGGCACATACCGTTTTGACTATGAAATCGAATCAAGCATACTCACCTACGGAAAAAGCTTTGAGTTCAACCAGTTCAGCGGAGTTACTCGCTATGACGATATAGAACACCGGAAAGTAATGGGAATAATTACTGTTATCCCCTCAAAATCAAAATCCAAGGATATGAATATAACAATAGCTTCAAACCGTGATTCCCTCTCGGAGCTTCTCAACAAAAAGGCAATAACCGAATATGCACAGGAAATAATATCACAGAAGCCCAAATACAATGTAAACATAGCTCTTGTGGATATCGACAACTTTACTCTCATAAACAACACATACGGACATCTCTTCGGAGATGAGGTAATCTATACAATTTCAAGCATAATAAAAGCCGAAATAGGTATAAGAGGCATTGCAGGAAGAATCAGCGGAGGAGGCTTTATGATAGTCCTTGAAAAAACTATCGACGAAACCGACCTCAGAGGTATTCTCCGTGCAATACGCACTAAAACTGAACAGATATTCATAAACCGTATCGAAAATCTCAGTGTTACCTGTTCAATAGGAGTATCAACCTATCCGGCAGACAGCGATAATTATGACATACTTTTTATGCAGGCGGATAAAGCTCTGTTTATAGCCAAGGAAAAAGGTAAAAACCGATATGTAATATATGACGAGAAAAAACACGGAAAGGTCGAAACGGATACAGAACACAAAATTGCATATCTCAGCCAGAATCAAAGCTCGGACTCTCATATAAAATATATCGGTACTCTTACAGACCGTATAATATCAGGAAATCCAATCGATATAAACACTGTTCTGGACGAAATAAAATACAACTTTGATATAGACTGTGCATATATATTCAGCGGTGAAAATATGAATCAGATTATAGCATCAAGCAAAAATTCCCCCGAGCTTCATGCAGGATACGTTCTGAATCCGAAGTACTCAGAAAAATTCAACAGCGACAGCCTTCTTGTAATCGACAATGTCAACGAGCTGGAGGGACGTGCAGATGAAGCCTTTGAAATTCTCAGCAGTCAGAATATTCTCGGAACTATACAATATCTTATTACAAGTCACAACAGCATAAAAGCTCTTATATCATACAATTATATAAACAGATTCAAGAAATGGTCAGTTACCGACACCAATTGTCTTATGGTAATAAGCCGTATAATTTCATCATATCTCACAAAAAACAATCTTATATAGACAAACGGGCGATATCCTCAGGATACCGCCCGCCCGCTTTATCTTGTAATTTCAAAGTTTGCTGAGCCGATATATATATATCCATACCGGCTCTTTATTAAATTAAGAGGGATTGAAGAAATCTTTATTAATAATCAGAGTGTAGTGATAATCTGAGCAATATACTGCTGAATCATGAGAATATCACCGCTTGTTATACCGTCGCCTGTATTCTGAACATCAGCACGAATCATTCCGTCACTTGAAAGAGGATTTGCAGCGTAATCGCCTACATAAGCGGATAATGCAACAACATCAGCTATTTCAACTGCACCGTCACCGTTAACGTCGCCCTTTAAACCGGTTGAAGGATTTGTCGGAGTGCTTCCTGATACTGCATAGTTGATGTAGAAGAGGTTAGCAGAATCAGCCTTTGTTATAGTGTGTGAACCGGCTGAGAGGTCAACAGTTACGATACCGTTTGTTGCAGTATACTTTGTACCATCAACCTTTATAGTAGCTGCAGGTTCAACGAATACCAGAGTGAGTGTACCCTTTGCATCAGCACTGAATGAAACGCTTGTAGCTGATTCCATCTTGAGGCACTGGGTAAGTGTCTTTCCGTCATAGTTTACAGTACCCTTGCTTGTTGAGAGGTTACCGGTAATTGTATAGAAAGAACTGCTTGTACCGTTTTCAGTAAAGTTGTGGGTATATCCGCCTGAAACAACCGGTGTATCGGGTTTCTTTGTAGTTGTAGTAGTTTCATTTGGCTTTGTTGAAGTAGTAGTAGCAGTAGTTGTCGGAGGAGTTACAGAAGAGCCGTCAAAATGATAACCCATTGACTTGTAAGTGCCTGTTGTCTCATAAAGTCCGCCTGTGTTGAGACTTCCGTCTGCATTTCTCCATGCTGTGTGGAAATCTGTTCCCTGAACCGGAGCTGTTGCCATTGAAACGAAATCAGAAGCTGAAGGGCCTTCAAACTTAGTACCAATCTTAGCACCGTTTGTTACATTGGTTTTAGCATCAACTTTATAGTAACCGCTGTTGTAGTATACACCGTTTGTATATGTACCTACATATTTATCGTTGGAAGCTCCGCCTGCAAGATTTGAATCTGACATAAATACTTTTGAGTCATAATATGACATAAGGTTTTCAAAGTCACAGCCGTCATCTGTACAACGATAGCAGGAGAAGTTAGGTTTGCCTTTTCCCTCGCCGTCATTATTTACAGCAGTAGAATTTCTGATTGTACCGAGTTTCGGGTTATTATTATCAGTGAATCCGCAGTGGAGGTTTTCAAATGCGAGACAGTTTTCAACAACGTGAGCTGAACCTATTCCTGAACCGCCGAGCTTGAATCCGTTACCGTCACAGTCGCCGTATCCCTCACCAAATTCAGTAAAGCCGTTTCTGAAAGCGATACTGTTCTTGATTGTTACAACACCGATAGGTCCTGTTTCAGCTTTTGCGAACAAATCCCAGCCGTCATCTGAGTTATTGTAAGCCATACAGCCATCGAATACATTTCCCTCACCGCAGGTAAGCTTTGCAGCGAAACCGTCAGCGTTTTCCATTGTCTTGTCATCGCAGTTATTTTTGGAAGTACAGTTGAGAACGAGGTTATTTGACGGC
>JAQXFT010000127.1 GCA_029005335.1 Oscillospiraceae bacterium | reverse complement strand
ATAATTAAGCTTATCTTTCGGCACAACACTTTCCCAATCAATTCTTAAAGCATTTCCCTCAACAATATTCGCATAGGATTTCAAAGGCAGAAAATCAAGATTCATCTGCATTATTTCTTCCGTTTCATGCATCATCTGACTTTCAGCTATCCAAAGGGCTGTTTTTGCAACTGTTACCGCAAAATCATTTATTTCAATACCGTAAAACTGACCGATTCCGACCTTTATCGGCACAATGTCACCAAGAAGTCCTTGTCCGTGATATTCTATGCTTAACGCTTCATTTTCAAGACGTCTTAGAGAAATGTAAGTTTCAGTAAGAAAATTTCCGCTTCCGCAGGCAGGGTCAAGAAATGTAAGATGTGAAAGCTTTTCCCGAAAATCTTCAAGCTTTGCATTTCGTGTTTTTTCAACCTTTATATTCTTTATTTCTTCAAGTTCTGATTTCAAATCATCAAGGAACAACGGGTCAATGACCTTGTGGATATTTTCAATTGATGTGTAGTGCATACCGCCTGAACGTCTTGTTTCGGGGTTCAAAGTGGATTCAAAAACTGCTCCGAAAATAGTTGGCGAAATTTCAGACCAATCAAAACCTGCACTTGCCTTATTTACGATAAGGTCAACTATTTCATCTGTAAAGCGTGGTATTTCAATATTTTCATCAGCAAACAAACCACCATTTACATATGGAAATGCTGCAAGGTCATCTTCCATATATGGGTCACGGTCTTCCGGTTTAGTGTCAAGAACCTGAAACAACTCAATTAGCTTTTTTCTTATTTCACTTACAGGAAACTTTTTTAAATAGTTTCCAAACATTTCATGGTGTCCGAAAATCCCTGCATCTTCCGCATACAGACAGAATACAAGACGGACACAGAGCATATTAAGGCTTTTCAGCGTTTCCTCCGATTCGGGATTCTTATACTGTTTCAGAATCGAATCATACAGCTTGCCAACAAGTTCACCGGCTTTGAGAGATATTTCCATTTCCTTTTTAAGATTTGCATTTCCTGTATCAACAAGGAACTGCAATCTGTAATACTCTTTCGGCAAATCTTTTAATAATATCTGTTCCGGCTCGCCGTTTGGCTTGTTCATGTCATATATGAGAAATTCAGAAAAATTACAGGTAACTACCCAGCGAGGGTGTTTATCTACAGGCAGTTCAACAATATATCTTTTAGCCTGCTGAAACGGATTGAGAAATGTTCCGTCAGATTGTCTTATACCTTTTCTCAAATCTTTTCCGAGACTTTTCTGCTCAATCATTACCCTTGTACTTTCAATATAGCCATCAATGAAGCCAGTGCTTTTGTCGATGTGTACCTGGTCTTCAAAGCTTATATAGTGTGTAGGTTCTTCGACACCCAGAACCTTCTGAAGAAGTTCAATCCAGAATGTCTGTGATTGTCCTTTTTCGTAGCCTTTATCTTTCCAGTATTCTGCAAATTCCTTTGCAGCTTTTTTCTGTTCCTTTTCTGTTAATTTCATTTTTTCACCTCAACGTGATATGATTATGCTTAGTATATCATATTTTACTATATTTTTCAAGTGCTGTATCGAATATTCTGACATTTTTTGCGAATACCTATGCTTTTTGAATACCTTCCGGGCGTGTTGACCCGTAAAATTTTAAAAAAAAGAACCCCGATATACCGCTATATTACGGTATATCTGGGTTTTCGTAACGAAGATACAGGAAAAGCATTTGGAGTATCAGCAAGTACAGTGCATTTTATTTCTGTTACTTTTCTTGCTATGATTTTTGATGCTCTTTTCATGTGTACACACTCTTGGTAAGAAAAATAGACAATGTAGTGGATTTCAAAAAGATATACAACTTTGCAGAGCTTTATTTTGAGAAAACAACTTTGCGGTAAGTATCAAATTTAAACCATTTTCTGAAATATTCCTGATTTTCGGGGTCATATTCGGAAAGGAATATATTAAGCTCATCATCTGATGATACCTTTATTTCAAAGCCTCTGCCGTTTATAACAGGGAATCCGCTGTATCTGTATTCACTGAAAGGAATTATTTCAGTAATTTTTCTGTTCCGGATTTTTATTGCTGTTTTATCTCTTAATACAAGTATGTCAAAGCTTTCGGGATAGCTGTAGCTTTCGCCGGCAACTGGAATTTCATCGCCGACAGTGTAAGTTTTATGTACAGGCTGATATTTAAGAACATTAAGACTTGATGCATCATAGAAAAATTCCTCAAAAATATCTCCTCTTGCAATGATATTGTCTTTTCTGAAAGAGGCTCTTTCATTTGATTCAGCCTTTTCATCAGTTTTCTCAACAACTCCGCAGGCTGATGTCATATTTGTTACTCTGTCAATAAGTATAAGCTCGCCAAGCGTTTTATGTGATGAGAATTTATCCGCTGCAATTCCCTCAGAAAGCTTAATCTCGCATACTGCTATTCCGTTTTTTAAAAGACTGTCTGTTTTTATATGCTCTCCGGTATTCACATCAACGGCATAATTTATTTTTGTAACTATTCCCGGAATCGTCTTTGTGCCGAGCTTTACAAGATAATCTTTTCCTGATACAAGTGGTTCATCATCTGTCCAGAGAAGTGAAACCTCAAGCTTTTTATATACTGAAATATCATTGTCCCTTATAAGAACACAGCCTCTTGATACATCAACTTCCTTGTCAAGCGAAATCGTTACCGGCTGACCTTTATAAGCCGTCTGCGAATCTCTGTCTGTTACAAGTATACTCTTTACATGAGCCTTTTCGTTGCTGGGAAGTGCAGTAATTTCATCACCCACGCTTATACTTCCGGATTCAACCTGTCACTGAAATCCTCTGAATGTATGGTTCGGACGGCATACCCTCTGAACCGGCATATAAAATCCCTTTTCGTCATCATCTGAGCTTATATCCACGTTTTCAAGATATTCAAGGAGAGGCTCTCCGGAATACCATGGAATATTTTCAGACTTTACAGTAACATTATCGCCCTCTGTTGCGGAAAGAGGAATAATTTTTACATTTTCAAGGGAAATCTCCGCTTTAAGCTCTGCAATCTGTTTTTCAATTTCTCTGAAGCGTTCTTCACTGTAGCCGACTAAATCCATTTTATTTACGGCAAATACAAAATACCTGATACCCATAAGACTGCATATTCTTGCATGACGTCTTGTCTGTACAAGTACTCCCTGTGATGCATCAACAAGAATTACTGCGAGGTCTGCAAATGATGCTCCGACTGCCATATTTCTTGTATATTCTTCATGTCCGGGAGTATCGGCAACAATAAAGCTTCTGTTATCTGTAGTAAAATAACGGTATGCAACATCTATTGTAATCCCCTGCTCACGTTCTGCCATAAGACCGTCAAGCAGTAATGAATAATCAATTTTTCCGTTTCTGCTTCCGACCCTGCTGTCAAGCTCAAGAGCCTTTTTCTGGTCTGCATAAAGAAGCTTTGAATCATAGAGAATATGACCGATAAGTGTTGATTTTCCGTCATCTACGCTTCCGCATGTAATAAATTTAAGTAAACCTTTCATCAGAAATAACCTTCTCTCTTTCTTCTTTCCATACTTCCGGCTGATTCGCTGTCGATTACACGTGTTGTACGCTCTGAAGATACTGCACTCAATGTTTCCTCAATAATTTCATCAAGAGTTGTTGCAGTGGATTCAATTCCGCCCGTAAGAGGATAACAGCCCAGAGTTCTGAAACGTACTGACTTGTATTCCGGAACTTCTCCGTCCCTAAGCGGGAATCTTTCATCATCAACCATAATCAAATTTCCGTCA
>JAQXFT010000126.1 GCA_029005335.1 Oscillospiraceae bacterium | reverse complement strand
AATTCATATATATTCTGGTCATCATCTCCCACAGCGATAACTCTCATTTCTTCATTTCGCTCCATAAGAGCCTTTACAAGTGCAAATTCATCATTGTTCATATCCTGTGCTTCATCTATAACAAGTACAGTTTTGGTAATTCTGCCGATTTCAACATCACCGTTGCGAATCAGTTCGCCGGCATCTGCAACAATATTTTTAGATTCCTGAATATTTCCGGTTTTTCCGAGAATATCAAAGCAATAGGAATGGAATGTTTTTATTTCTACAAATGCAGAAGCGTTGCCTATCAATGCATGAAGACGCTGTTTAAATTCGATTGCAGAGGCTCTTGAAAAAGTAAGCATAAGGAGCTGTTCGTGCTTGACATCTTCCATAAGAAGAAGTGATGCAAGCTTGTGAACCAGTACCCTTGTTTTACCGCTTCCCGGGCCTGCCGTAATAACTATATTTTTTGAAGTATTGTCTTTTATTATTTCAAGCTGTTTTTTTGACAGCGTACCGAAAAGCTGTTCATATTTTTCAGGAGTTATATTATTTTTAATCTGTTCTTTTCTGACACCCGAAAAATATTTTGAAATGAACTTTTCAGAATCCATCTGAAAATAATCATTAACAAAATGCGAAGCTTTTATATTGTCTTTTATCATCAGATTTGCATATTCACCGACAATATGTATCTGCTGAGTTTTCTGCTTGTAAAAGGCTTCCAGCTGTCTGTAATCATCAGCAGTATATTGCTTATTATTATTAAGAACAAGTCTTTTCAGCTTCATTCTGTTATAAAGAACAAGGAATCCGCCCTCAAGCTTAATGGAATTAATCTTTGAAAGAAACAGCAAGGCTTCTTCAATATCAGACGCCGATACCTCGGTGAATCTGTATGCCCGATATGCATTCATAAGCCCCAGCACTGAAAATCCTACAAGAATTTCTTTATCTCTGCCGGATTTTTCATCGCAGAATTCATAAAGACGGTCAATGATAAATTCAGCAATTCTGTAACTTCTCTTTCGCTTTTCAAGCAATGCATTCTTACCTGACTGTATGGAAATTGTTACCTTGTGGGTATCCTCATCATATTCCTTTTTAATATAGTTCTGGATTGTCCAGTAATATATCAGAGTTTTTATAGCATTTACGGAGCTTTTATTAATACCGCTTAAAACAGCTTTTTCATTGAGTTCCTTATAATTGGGATTTAATTTATCGTTTTCGATTGTTTCAATCATAAAGATTTCGAGCTTCTGGAATTTGTGAAGCTCTGCAAGAGCTTTTGATTTTGAATGATAAATATATGCTGTCAAATCCATTGTATCTGCAAGAAGTCCGTCCTCTCTCATTTTCTGGACTGAATGTATTACATCAGATTTTTCTATTCCAAGTCGGTCGGCAATATAATCTATACGGGATTCGGCATCAGCATTATCCGCTTTTGAAATATTTCTTTTTGAAATCAGGGATTTTATAATTCTTTTCGCATTAAGCCTTTCATTTTCATCTGAAAAACGATGGGATTTGTCGATTTTTAAAAATGCCTCCTCCGCATTTTCTGCAATAATACTTGTAGCGTATACATGGGGAGCATTTTTTTCTCTCTCCAGATACCCCGAATTTTCAAGAGCCTGCACAGCTGTTACAATTCTTGTTTCGATTTCTGAAATACTGTCGTCCCAGCCTGCCTGACGGGCTATTTCCAGTGCAGAACAGCAGACTTCAGGTCTGTTTTTGGTCATATACTTTATTGCCTTATATACCTGTTTAATCTCGTTTATACTTAACTTTGTCTGATTCAGAAGTATAAAATGCTTGTCCAAATCTTCTTCATTGAAAAGAATATAACATTCAGCATTCAGATTCTGGTCACGTCCGGCTCGTCCGGCTTCCTGAACATAGTTTTCAAGCGAATCTGAAATATCATAGTGAATTACAAGTCCGACATTGGGTTTATTTACTCCCATTCCGAATGCAGACGTTGCAACAATAATCTGAACCTCATCATTTATAAAGGAATCCTGATTTCTCTGCTTTTCAATACTATCCATTCTGCCGTTGAAAGGAAGTGCATTGAAGCCGTCCATACAGAGCTTCTTAGCGATATCTTCTGTACGTTTGGTACGTGATGCATACACAATTGCAGGACAATTCTTCTGCTCCAGCAAACTGCGGAGTGTTTCATATTTTTTGTCACTGTCCTTCTGATACAAAACCTCATAACGGAGATTTTTTCTTGTGGCATTTGTGGTAAAAAGTTCAGGCTCAATATCAAGCTCTTTTTTGAAATATTCCCTGATATCGGCAATAACCTTCTGCTTTGCAGTTGCAGTAAAGCACGAAACGGGAATAAAGCAATTGTTTCCCTTTTTGTTCTGAAGCTCCCTTATGAATTTTCCGATATAAAGATAGTCAACTCTGAAATCCTGTCCCCATGCCGAAAAACAATGTGCCTCATCTATGACAAAACGGTCAATATGTCTCAATAAAAGCAGACGTTCAATCGTAACGGAACGCAATGATTCAGGTGATATATAAAGTATGGAGGCGATACCCTCTTCAATAAGCCTGATAGCTTCCGCACGCTCAAGAGGGCTTAAAAGTCCGTTGATAGTAACAGCACTTTCTATCCCCTCTTTTCTTAAACCGTCAACCTGGTCTTTCATAAGCGACTGAAGCGGAGAAATTACAACCGTAAGTGCTTTTTCAGCTTCGCCTGCAATAAGTGCCGGTATCTGGAATGTAATCGATTTTCCCCCTCCTGTCGGAAATACCGCAATCAGTGATTTCCGGTTCAAAGCAGCTTTAACAGCATTTGCCTGAAGAGGTTCATTATTATATTTCCGGAAATCCTTATATCCGAAGTACTTTTCCAGATATTTATAAGGGTTAAGATGACTGTTGCAATATTCACATTTATTGCATGGTGTATTTCTTATGATATGCATGATATTATCCGTCTGCGGATAATTTTTAAGTATCCACGGAGAAATAAGGGCATTATTTTCCACTTGAGAAATAAATGACAGGCAATATGCCAGTTCAAGCGGATTTTCCGATATTATTCTTTCAAGCGGAGCATTATCACAGATTTTTCCTGCAAAATACTTTCTTATGAGTTCACAGCACGTTTTATCTGAACCATTAAACTGTTTTTCAAGCAATCTACAGAAGCCTTTAAAATAGGGATTTTCCTTTAAAAGAAGAAAATAAATGTTCATCAGCTCAGAATCCAGTTCGCTGAATACTTTTAATTCATCATATAATAAATCCATTGCTTTAATGGAATCATTCAAAGGATTATTCTTCTCGTCCTCACGCAGCTTTTCTTCCTTTGAAAGAGCATGGGATTCCTTGTCCGGAAATAACAGCGACGAAAGATAAAGTGTATCTATAAAATTCGCATTTTCCGGAGCTTCAAAATACTTTAAATCGTGGTCAATTATATTGTGACCGCATATAAAATCCGCACCCGCAATAAATTCCTGAAATTCATGTATCTTACCCGTATGAATTTTCAATCCTTCACTGTCAAAAGCTCCGAAATCATATGCCTTGTTATCCTTTTCGCTTACTTCCGTATCTATAAAAACAAACCTTGACATTAATCCACCCCATATTAAAAAAATTTTACTGTCAGCAATTATACCATATTACGGAAAAAAATGCAATATATTTTTAAAAATTTCATTCCCTGACATCAGAAAATTTTTCTGAAGTTTTTTTCGGAAAACTCTTTACAAATGCCGGAAAGTATGATATAATAAATTCATATCGTAAGGTGTTTGAAACTTTTTGTAATCTCTCGGAACTGCAAGAGTTATCATGTTTTACAGACCCCCTCACCGCAAGGTGTTTGAAACACTTTTTCTGCTACACCCTTATTCATACTGTCAAGGTTTTACAGTCTTTTCACCGCAAGGTGTTTGAAACTGTTACAACATTTAAGTGTACATTTGTCAAGGATTGTTTTACACTCCTCACCGCAAGGTGTTTGCAGAAAAAAATTCCGCTTGCCTTTATAGCAAACGGAATTTTTTTTATAATGAAAAAGTCTGCTCTGTTCAGGTATCCGGACGGGCATTTTCCACCCCTGCAACAACGTAAAATCCGGTTCTGTCAAGTATGGGCGACCAATGGTCGCCCGTTTGCTTTAAAATGCTCTTTTTTATAAATTCTCTTAGGATATTAAATCAGGTCAGATAATTTCTGTTTCATAATGCACAAATCAAAAACATTCAGTATGCCGTCTGTATACAGGTCTCCGGACTGCCAGTCAGCAATAATTGTTTCATCGTTCAGAAGCCATCTCTGCAATGTTACCGCATCGGCAACGTTAAACAGATTATCACCGTTTATATCACCCTCAACAGCAGAATAAAGCGTATAGTTATTGATTTTCAAATCTTCTGTAACATTCCAGCTGTCTGCACTGTCCTGTACGAAAACACGCAGATATTCAAGCATCTTTCCCTGATAAAGATTCATATTTTCAGCAAGGGGAATTTTCCATTCTACAACCCCGCCATTATATTTGCAGACAACTCCCGAATAATCTTCACCACTGAAATAAACAAATCCATTGCTCTGATAATAAATCCAGTATCTGTTTTTATCATCTGTACCTTTCCATTGCAGATTATAAACAGGAGCTTTTGCTGTATCAGGAACTACTGCACAAATATATAAATTCTCTCTGTCAGAAGTTACATAAAGCCTGCTTTTTTCAGTTTCAAGCACAAGATTTCCGTCAAGCCATTCCCTCTCGCCGATTACACCATCAATACTGATTTTTCCGTTATAGCTGTAAACAACAGTACCATCTGAAACAGTATCCGCACCTTCTTCATAAAAGCTGTTATCCTCAGGCAAACCGGTATTTTCTGCCCTGCTGATTCTTACAGTACCGAGAAAATTCGCTCCAAGAGAGCTGTTATAAATATTGTTATTTGAAAACTGCACTGTACGCTGTATATTGTTTTCATCAATATCCCCGACAGACAACCTCAGATATATATTCCAGTCCCCTTCTTCAATATTTTCAGGTAATTTCAGGTTTAAAGTCTCATCTGCTGTTTCTGTGGAATACCATTTTCTGCTGTCAATATCCGATTCACAGACAATATAATTTCCGTCCTTTTCAAGTATTACCTGTGCATTTTGTTTTTTTACCGGATTTGCAAAGCCTGTATTTTCAACCTTAAAATTTACCGTAATATTTCCGCCTTGTATAGTATCAGATGTCAGATCACTGTCCCGCAGTACAAACCGATAACCGATATGGTCACGCATGAACTGATAAACTGTTTCTCCATAATAGGCACTGTTATCGCATTTCTGAATGTCATATTCTCCGCTGAAAGTATAATCCTTGTATAATTGCCATATGTTGGAATTTATATAGCTTAAATGTGTATCATACATTTCAGCAATGGAATTTTCCGGAAGATATGTATCATATCCCTGTGCATAGCTGATATTTCCGGAAAATTCTCCGCCGTAATAAGTATGCTTCATCTGATTCTTCATCCATTCAACAGAGCTTTCACGATTCGGATTTATAAATGTTCCCAAATCAGTATCTGAACCCATGTAGCCGTCATTATAAAGACCTACTCTTCCGGCATCTGTGTTGTCCTCTGCAATATAGCCAGCCAGCTCACTTTTTTCAATGCCTGCCCACATACAGAATGTATCAGGCGTTCTGACAGTGACGGAAACACTTTCAGGAACAATTTTCAGCATAGCATCAAGTACCTTTGCTTTATATTCAACTGATGTATATTTTCCGCTGTGCTGTTCTCCCCATGCTCCGACAAAGCCACTTTCAACATACATGAGAATATCTTCATATTCTGAAAGTATTCCGCTGTCACCAATCTGCCGGATATGTTCCAGAACCTTGTCAAATGTTGCAGGTTCAGGATTTGTCTTTCCGTTAGCATCATAACGGAATCTTATTCCTGCCGTACAGCCATTTTTACGGCAGTTTTCCAGCGTTCCCCTGAGTCCTTCAAAAAAACTTTCATCAAGGTCATAATCAGTACCTTCTGTGTAATTTCCGTTGTCATCAGTCGTTCCGTTGACACCGCTGGAAAATGCTCCGATATCAATGAATAATACAACAAGATTTCCCTGAGGATTTTTCACCGGTGTATCATTCGGCTTGCATACATACCATACAGTCGAAGTGTACCCCACACCAGGATTATTGACAGTTGAAACAGCTTCTGTATAATCAATGCCGGAATCAGTCAGTATTTCTCCCTGTGCTGTCGCTGTAAACGGTATTATACAGGAAGTTATAGTAAATGCCAATAATGAGGCAATAATTCTTTTCATGTTATTTACTCCTTTATGTCATTTTTTTAATGTTCTGTGAAAAATAAACCCCATAATTCAGTCAGCTTCAGTATACTTCACAATTATCATTATTATACTGCAATATCTCCCGACAGTCAATATATAAATTCAATTTGCAACTGGCAGAGGCTATATCCCCTCTGCCTTTTTTATTACATCTTTTCTGAATCTGCGATAAAGTACAAGGTATTTGCGATAAACTTCCCGATTCTGTATGATACAATTAAGTTGACCGGAAATATCTGCTTTATTATATATGAATTGTCAAAAGATAAAAAACGTCGCAGATTGAAGAATTTTGCGGTAAGTATATTATAACATTATTTGCGATAATTATACTACAGTGATTTTGAAATGCCATTAATTTTAATTTTTTGGAAAGAACGTAAAATGATTAATTTAATAAAACAGATACGCTATTGTTCCAGATGCCCGTACAAGCTCGGACTTATTAAATATATAGTGAATCCGTGTATTAACTGCATTGTATACAGCGGAAAAAATTCTCCGCCGTCACTGAACAGATATATTTATAAAAAGAAATGAGGAATCAAAATGTCGAAAGTTACACTGACTCGAGGACAAAAACACTGTGTTTTCTGCAGATACTGGAATGGTACTATCGGAAGTACAACAATTCAGATACTTCCGGGCGGAAACGCATTTCAGTTCGACAGCAACGAAAAACATTCCTGTTTCAAAAAGGGCAGGGGTATGCAGATGACAGCCTTGCAGGAATGTCCGTATTTTATGCCGAGATATGATGATTAAGGGAGGAATGTATCATGTAAAAAGTTAAAAGCAATAATTTAACAGAAATAGAAGATGATGCAAAAAAAGCAAGAACTGTAAGGGAATCGGCTAAAGGCATATTTAAAAAATTGCTGATAAAGTGTTGGTTGTTTTCGGAAAAAAAGGAATTGCTTTGTTTACCAAAGGAGAAGTGGCAAAAATAATCGGAAAAAGCGTTCCTCTTGGTGGAGGTCTATTAAGCGGAGCTCTTAATCTTATTACTTTTAAGCCTATGGCTAATCAGTTAAATAAATATTTAAAAGAAAACTATGATTATCACGAAAATTTATGAAATATAAGGAGATAAAAAAATATGGATTTTTTAAAAAACAACAAAAAAGGTTTAATTTTCATTGTTGTAATTATCCTTTTAATTACTATTCCCGTTTCCTG
>JAQXFT010000125.1 GCA_029005335.1 Oscillospiraceae bacterium | reverse complement strand
AATCCCATTTTTTCTCCGTCACGTGCCGAAAGAAGTACAAGATTAGTTCCTTTGTCTTTAGGAAATCCCATAGCCTTGTAAAGCTGAACTATTGCAATTCCTCCCAAGGGCAGAAGCCATATAATCCAGCTGTGAGACTTGCGGAAATCCGTGACACCTTTTATTGAATAGAAAAAAAGCACTCCGACAAAGCCCACAGTAATTCCGGTTACAATGCTGATTAAAAGCCATTTCAGAAATCCGGTATATAGGGGAATATATTCTTTTTTTAATTTTTCAGGGAACTGCATAGTATTACCTCATATTTACCGGAAGCCCGTTTATTTCGATATTCGGGTCATCGATATCTATAAGAAGACATTTTCTGCCGTCAACAACGCTTGTGCGTATTTTATCGGAGGCGGAAGGACTTATATTTACAGTAATTCCGGCTGTTTTAAGAACTGTTTTTGATTCAACAAGGTTTGATGCCGTCAGCGGAGCTTTTCCGCATGAAGCTTCATATACAGCGTCAAGAGCTTTAAGCCGTTCATGAGATACACCTGATTCTTCAAGAATATCATGTATCTTGTCGCTGTCTATAGTATATGTATCGGTATCATCTTTATTCTGTTCAACGGTTTCCTTGATTTTTTCATTTACGGTATTTATGAGAGTATAATCAAGCTCATCACCGGCAACGGTTTTAAGTATATTCTGAAAGCTTGCCTTTTCATTATCAGCAGACATTACGAAATTACAGCCGAGAACATTTTCTATTATTGATATATTGGGGCTTCCTGCTTTTTTTGAATAGTACATAACATGATTTACATCACTGCTTCTGTTGCTGAATACGGGATATAAAAAACCGTCGGAGGGAGCTTTGCTTATAAATAATTCAGTATCAATTTTGTGAATTATCTCATTGTTGAATGAGTCGAAAACAAATCCTGTATCACTGACTTCGACAGGACATATCGCAGTAAGTATATATCTGTAGACCTCATCGGCATTGTCTCCGGAAAGCTCATCAAGCTTGTCCTTTTTGCGGACTGTATAGGTACAGTATGCTGTTATGACTGCAAAAGCACCTGTATATGATATGTTGTTTGCTATATGATTAAGAAAGTTGTCAGAAGCCTCTTCGTCTTTAAGCTCTGATTTCAGAAGTTTGTATAATATATCCTGACTTTTTCCCTCCTCATAAGCTTCATTCGGGAACTCATATTCTGTAAAGGATTTTCCTACATTGGTATTGAGAACCTTTTTCAGAATATTCTCATAAAGCTCATGTTCATCAGCTTCCATTGTTATGCATGATGATATATTGCTGTATCTCAGGTTTTTTTCATTGTCAACAAAAGCAGTCAGTACCTTTTCCATGATGAAAAATCCGCTTTTGTCGGAAAAATTCTTTTTAATTTCGGCAGTTTCTTTTTTATTCATTGATATTATCTTCCTTTATGTTAATAGTTTCCTTGTTTCCCATTAATCCCAGTCCGAGAAGTATAAACAGAAAGGGTGTTATATAATAAGTTGTGTTTCCGAAAAATGATGATACCAGATATCCGAATGATGCTACTAAAGCAGTAATAGAATATCCGTCAAGGCTTAGCTTGTATTTTAATCCTCTGAGAAATACGCACATTACACCGCATAAATAGCATATTCCGGCTGGTATTCCGAAAAATGCAGTATACTGCAGAAATTCATTGTGAGAACGGTCGCATATATTAGTTTCCTCTGCAAGACGTTCTTTTATGCCTTCAACTCCGAATCCGAATAAAGGTTTTTCTGATATATATTTTATGGTGCATTTCCAGAGACTTCCCCGTCCGCTTGCGATATTATCATTTTCTGTCGGAATATTTTTTACTTCAGAAAACATTTTGTATATATTTGCAAATATGGTACTGTACCATCTTGTCATTATTAAAGATATTAATATAAATAATATGAGTACTGAAACAGCATTTATATTGATTTTTCTGTTTTTTATAAAAAGTATTATAATGTTGAGTATCAAAGCCATGAAGCAGGCAAGATAAGCACCAAATGTGTTATTCATGATAAGTATGACATTGTTGAATATAAAGTTCAGGAGGCATAAAGATTTCAGAATATTGTTTTTTTCATGTACAAACATAGCACCGCTGATAAGTATTGTCAGTGTCAGATAATATCCATAATGATTAGAATTTCCAAACAATGCGGAAAATTTTGTCGTGGATTGGGACAATAAATCCACAGGTGAAAAAAATTCGTTAATTATTACAAATACTCCGATTAAGATACTTGATATTATAAAAGTATACATTGCAGTTGATTTCAGCTTCTGACTTCTTATAAGCGATGAACAGAAAAAATATATAGTAAAATACATTATATATGTTAAAAGGCTTTCATTTCTGTAGCTGTCGCCGTGAATTGCATAGTCATTGAATCCGTTTATACAGGTTGATATAATCATCAGTATTATCATGACAAGAAAAAAGAACATTGCATTGTTTTCGCTGATAACTTCTGTAAGCTTGTTTTTCTGTACAATTTTTTTGCCTGCAAACATGATTATTGCAACAGCTCCCGTTAAACAGGATATAAGACTTACAGTATCAATGGTAAATGCATAATCATAGGGGAAAATAAAATTTATCATCAGTTGCAGGACAGGGGATATTATGAAGATTAAAACCGGAATAAACGCAATACATTCAATCATTTCCCATGTTGTGTTCCTGAACATTTCACCTATGCTTCGGGATTTTATAAAGGTTCTGAATTGGGATTTTATATCGCTCATAGTTTGAAAACTCCTGTCAGTGTACTTTTATTGACGGATTTTTAAAATCTTCAACACGTTTTTTATATGCTTCAATGGCTTCATTTTCAAAAGCAGTTATGATTTCTTTTCCGGAAATATCTGATAAAATCTTTTTGGAGAAAAGAGGATTTACAAGCAGAAAAGGCCCTAAGAGATTTGTTGCATAGAAGTTGTTGATTTTAATTCCCTCATAATCAGAGCTTTCGTTCATGCCTCTGCCTTTTTTTACCTTTATAAAAAGCTGTTCCGGTTTTTCGATTATTGACTGTGTAAACTGTGCCTGAAATCCGACAAACTCAAGATTATCTCTTTCGGCAAGTACAAATCCGCTGTAACGGTGATTCATATCACGGGTAACTTTCATATTTACAATTCCGAGACCTTTTAATGCTTCTCCGCTGTCAGTGTCAACTATTGATTTTCCGAATATGTCAACGGCACTTCCCGTAATTATAAAAGCTGTGCCGTCTGAAATCATATCACTGATTTTTGATTTATATGGTTCAAGCTCCCTGATGACAAGTTCCTGAACGCTTTCGCTCATTGAACCGAGATATATTAAGTTTACTTTGTTATCGGCAAAATACGGCTTGTCTCCGAGACGTGTATATATAAATTTTGAATCCGGAAGTGATTTTTCAAGATAGCGTACATTTCCTATATCT
>JAQXFT010000124.1 GCA_029005335.1 Oscillospiraceae bacterium | reverse complement strand
CTTATAAGCGGAAAATCTGACACCATTCCTGAAAAATCATAAAAATATAGCTTAAATTACCTTGAAAAATTTTGTGAAATTTTTTCAGAAACACTTGATTTTTTTAAAGAATTGTGTTACAATATCATCAGAGATTTTTTTATAAGGTCTCATTACTTATTATTTCTGGAGGTGTCCTTTTATGGCATACATTATTTCTGATGAGTGCATCAAGTGCGGTGCTTGCGAATCCGAATGTCCTGTAAACGCAATTTCTGAGGGCGACGAAAAATACGTTATCGACCCTGATACATGTATCGAATGTGGTGCTTGTGCAGGAGTCTGCCCTGTATCAGCTCCAAGTGCTGAATAATTCAAAATCGGCAGAAAAAATTTTATGGCGGTATTCCATTATCAGGAATACCGCCTTTTTTGCAGAAAAATAAATTTGTCTGAAATTTGCACTTGATTTTTTGAAATATTTGTGATATAATTCTAATTAAGTGCTTCCGGCACTTCTGATTATTTAGGAGGATTTTTTATGAATAAATTCAGAACAGCAATTTTAATGCTTACTGCTCTTATATCTGTCGTACCATTTTCGGCAGGTTGTTCAGATGAAAACAGCTCATCATCTGCAAATGTTTCCTTTGTTGAAAACAGCCAGAATGAAAATATCGGAAAAAACAAGCATGAAGCCGATTTGGGTGCATCTGTAACAGTAGATACTACAACATTTACCGTCCACAACGTTATTGATGTCAATAAAACTACGGAGGACGGCGAAAAGTATATATATGTAAAATATACTATAAGCAACAGCTCCGATAAAAATTTTGATGTCGATAACCTCAATAACTTCTATCTCACTATAGACGGAAAAAATTATAATAATGATGTGCGTGCAAATCTCTATGCAAAACAATCTATAAACGGCTACGTGGAGCTTGATTCCGTACCCGCCGGAGGAGAGATTGAAAACTATGTGGGATTCGTTGTTCCGGCTGATACAAGTGCCGTAATATGCGGATATTATGTAACATCAGGCGAAAAAACTGACAAGCAGGATACAATTATCTGTGAGGTAAAGTCATCTGAATGGATTCAGCCTCCGGAGGGTATGCTGAAATAAGCTTCTTCAGACTTTTTTGTAAGTGTAAATATTCCCATATATACAATAAATCCTATAGCGGTACTTATGAACATAGTCTGATTACTGCTCAGATACGGCGAAAGCTGTGTATCGGCAATCCATGCTGATATACCGCAAAAAAGTGATGAATACAATACAGGTATGAATTTTGAAAGGTACAGCTGTATTCCCGTTGCCCTTAAATATATAATAAGCGATATTACAAGAATAAAGGCATAGCTTATAGTAGTCGAAACCGCTGCACCGCTTAAACTCATAAGCGGAATAAGAATAATATTTCCGCAAAGCTTTATAAGAGTACCGATAATCATTATTTTGAGAGGCACAGAGGGCTTCCCTATAGCCTGAAGCATACTGAATACGGGAAATGATATGCAGAGAAATATCATTCCGGGCATAAGATATTGCAGCGGTCTGACGCTTGCGAGAACCTCATCAGGCTGACCCGAATACAGAAACATCAGAATTTTTTCCGCAAGTATTCCCATTCCAGAAGCTGAAGGTGCTGATATAAAAAGTGATGCAAGCAGTGCCTGATGAGTGTTTTTCTGTAAAGCATTTTTATCATGGCTCTCCCATGCCTCAGTTATCGAGGGCAGAATACCTTTTCCGAGCATATTTGTTACAGAGGGTATAAGATTGAATACAGTCAGAGTAATGCCGGCAAATGAACCATAAAGAAAATGCGGAATATCCTGAGCTGATATATCTGCAAGGGGTCTGTAGCGTTCCGGATTTCTTCCGGTTATTGCTGTAATAGTACCCAAATCAATGAGAGATGTCAGATTCGTTACTACGGCACTTATGCCGATTGGAAGTGCTGTGACTATAAGCTCACGGGAAATATCACGCCCCGACATCACAGTATTGTCATTGTGAAGCTTTTCACTGCGTAAAAATATTTTCATAACAGGAAAAAACAGCAGTGAACCGACGGAGGAAAGAGTTACCCCGAGAATACCGGCAGCTGCGGATATGCTTCTTATGTCAGTACCCTCCGGAAAATATGAAAGAACAGTATCGCTGTTTTTTACAACATAAATGCACAGAAAAAGTCCGCATACCATTTTTACAATACCTTCCGCAAGCTGTGAAAATGCTGTCGGATACATATTGCTTAATCCCTCATAATATCCACGTTCCACAGCTGTAATGCACCCGAAAAATACTGATGGTGCAATAAGCCTGACTGCAAGCTCTGCTTCGGGACAGTCACCGATATATATACAAAACGGTTTTGCCGTAAAATATATTATAAGGCTTCCGAAAGCTCCGAGTACTGAGAATATAATAATTGCAGTACGCCTTACCTTGCGTGCGTTTTCATACATTCCAAAAGCCGAACTCTGAGCCGTAAGGCGTGAAACCGATGCGGATAACCCCGTAACGCTGAGAGCATATACGGGCAGAAAAATACTGTAGGCACAGCTGAAATAACTCATACCTACTCCGCCCAGAATATTTGTGAGAGGTATCTTGAATACAGCTCCGAGAATTTTTGATATTACAGCGGAAAGCATGAGTATAAGTGAGCCTTTTATAAAATCCTGTTTTTTCAAGGAAAAGCCACCTTTCTGAAAATATCTGAACATAAATTTTGAGCTTATAGAAATATATGTTGATGATTATGGAAATATGTGGTATAATAATAAAAGTAAAATGTAATAATCCGAAAGGCTGGTTTTATATTATGGAATATATTTTTTCAGATAAGGTATCAACTCTTAAAGCATCGGCAATAAGAGAGATTCTGAAATTTACCTCAGACCCTGATGTTATTTCCTTCGCTGCAGGAAATCCTGCTCCGGAGGCATTCCCGACTGAGAAAATCTCTGAAATCTCAGCTGATTTGCTTAAAAATGACCCCATACTTGCATTGCAGTACAGCGTCACAGAGGGATATGCTCCGCTGAGAGATGAGCTTAAAAAGAACCTGACGGCTAAAAAATGCTTTGATTCCGGTATTGACGACTTAATTATAACCTCAGGAGCTCAGCAGGCTAATGAGCTTGCATGCAAAGTCCTTCTGAATGAAGGAGATACTCTCATATGCGAAGCTCCAAGCTTTATAGGCTCTCTGAATGCTTTCAGGTCATATAATGTAAACCTTGTCGGAGTCGAACTCGAAAACGACGGAATAAATCTTGAAAAGCTTGAACAGGCTGTAAAATCAAATAAGAATGTTAAAATACTCTACCTGATTCCGAATTTCCAGAATCCTACAGGTCTTACAATGTCATGGGAAAAGCGTAAAGCCGTATACGAAATGGCAAAAAAATATAACTTTGTAATTCTTGAGGATAACCCATACGGCGATTTGAGATTTGAGGGCGAGGATATACCCTCTATAAAGAGCCTTGATACTGAGGGCAGAGTAATCTATTCAGGTACATTCTCAAAAATTCTCTCTCCCGGATTCCGTACAGGCTATGTGTCTGCACCTAAGGAAATTATACAGAAAATAGTCGTATGCAAGCAGGTTTCAGATGTTCATTCAAATATATGGGCTCAGGTAGTATGCCACAGATTTATAACACAGGTAGATATGAATAAACATTTTGAAAATCTGAGAGCTGTCTATAAGAAAAAATGCAGTCTTATGATTTCAAAAATTGAGGAGTGCTTCTCGGATAAAATAAGCTTTACAAGACCTCAGGGAGGCTTGTTTATATGGTGTACTCTTCCGGAAAATGCTGATATGCCGGCATTCTGCAAAAAAGCCGTATCAGAATATAAAATCGCAGTCGTACCCGGAAATGCTTTTACAATCAGGGAAAACGACCCGACATCATCATTCCGCCTTAATTTCTCAACTCCGACAGATGAACAGCTTATCAGAGGAACAGAGATTCTCGGAAAGATGACTAAAGAAATATTTAAATAAATTTTCAACGAAAGGAATTTTTTATCATGGCAAGACGTTCACCGCTGGACAGATACAGCGTTACACAGAAATACATTATGACAAGAGGTCAGGCTATAACTTTTCCGTCAAAGTATTTCAAAATGAAACTCAGACCAGATGAGGTATACGGAGTAGTTGTCGATATTCCAATGGCAAGCTCTGTTCTTACAACAATGGTATCATTTATCAATGGTGCTACAAATCTTTATTTCAATATGGGCGGAGAGTATTCCGGAGCTTCCCAGAGATATGTTAATCTCGTACAGGCAACCCGTACTCTCGTACTCTATGCAAATAACCTCCTCCCACAGTGCCAGAAAGTAAAATCCTATGATTTGCCTAAGGGAAATGTGAATTATGTTTACCTCCTTACAAACAACGGAGTTTACAGAACGGAAATTCTCCCCGCAACAATAGCTCAGGAATCACCCGAAAAAAGAGGAGTATTCAACCTTTATCAGAAAGTTCTTGTAGAGGTAAGAAGCTGTCAGCTTAAAGACCAGCAGGCATCAGGTAAGAAGCAAGGCTGAGCCTTCGGGGGATTGTTATGGAAGATAAAAAAGTTATTTTCAGCGGAATCCAGCCTACAGGTACTTTTACGCTCGGAAACTATATCGGAGCTATACGCAACTGGGGATCCTTGCAGGAGGAATATAACTGTATATACTGCGTTGTAAATATGCACGCAATAACAGTAAAGCAAGAGCCTTCAAAGCTCAGAAAAAATACTCTTGATGCCTATGCACTCCTTATGGCGTGCGGTATCGACCCCGAAAAATCAATACTTTTTATTCAGAGCCATGTTAAAACCCATGCGGAACTCAGCTGGCTTCTGAGCTGTTCAACGCAATTCGGAGAGCTTTCAAGAATGACACAGTTCAAGGATAAAAGCAGGCGTCACCCTGATGATATAAATGCAGGTCTCTTTACATATCCTGTATTGATGGCTGCGGATATACTTGCATACAATGCCGATTTAGTACCGGTAGGAATCGACCAGAAACAGCACCTTGAGCTTGCAAGAAATATCGCTCAGCGATTCAATCAGCGTTACGGTGAACTTTTTACCGTTCCGGAAGCATATATTCCGGAAGTCGGAGCTAAGGTAATGTCCCTTCAGGAGCCTTCAAAAAAGATGTCAAAATCCGACGAAAATCCAAATGCATGCATACTTATTCTTGATGATAAGGATACTATAATAAGAAAATTCAAAAGAGCTGTTACCGACAGCGAAGCCGAAATATGCTACCGTGAGGGTAAGGACGGAATAAATAATCTTATGACTATCTATTCAAGTGTTACCGGAAAAAATTTCGACGAGATTACATCTGAATTTTCCGGAAAAGGCTATGGGGATTTCAAGCTTGCAGTCGGTGAAGCCGTTGCAGACCACCTCGCTCCTATACGTGAAAAATTTGCACAGTTCAGCTCCGATAAGGAATATCTGAAAAAATGCTATACCGAGGGTGCAGAAAAGGCTCTTGCATATTCTCAGAGAATAGTTTCAAAGGCATACAGAAAAGTTGGCTTTGTTGATAAAAAGTAATAAGAAATCGGTTATTTTTTACAAAAGCTTTGAAAAAAAATACACTTATTTTGCATATTTACCAAACTTAAAAAAATATATTGCATTTTATTGTGTTTTGGGTTATTATAATAAAAGTAACACTGTGGAATGTAATACGGAGGTGTTGGCTGTGATTGAATTTAATACTAAGGATAATTATAATATAAATGACCTTATTGAAATTGTACGCCTTTTAAGAAGCGAAAACGGTTGCCCCTGGGATAAGGAACAGACCCATAAATCACTTAAAAGCGATTTCATCGAGGAGGTCTGCGAGGCTGTCGAGGCTATTGACCTCGATGATAAAGCCCTTATGAGAGAGGAACTCGGAGACGTTCTCCTGCAGGTTGTATTTCACTGTTCAATCGAAACCGATGCCGGAAGCTTTGATTTTGATGATGTCTGCGATGAAGTATGCAAAAAGCTTATAGTACGTCACCCCCATGTGTTCGGTGATACCGTCGTAAACAGCACAGACGATGTCCTCAGAAACTGGGACAGAATCAAAAAAGAAGTCAAGGGACAGGATACTTATACGGATACCCTTAAAAGCGTTGCAAAAACACTTCCTGCACTCATGAGAGCTCAGAAAATCGGAAAAAGAGCTATGCGTGCCGGATTTGACTATGCTTCTGTTCAGGACGCTTTCAAGGCTCTGGAGTCCGAAAAGGCTGAACTCGATGAAGCTTTTGTGTCCGGAGATTCTGAGCATATCCTTGAAGAATTCGGTGACCTGCTTTTCTCATGTGTTAATCTTGCCCGTCATCTGGGAATAAATGCTGAACAGGCTCTCACAGACGCTTCTGATAAATTCATCAGAAGATTTGAAAAAGCCGAAGAGCTTATAAATGATGACTCCCTCGATATGAAGGAGCTTGAGCCTGAAAAGCTCGATGAATACTGGAAAAGGGCTAAAAATTTTTATAAATAATTTTGGAGGTATTTTTTAAATGAAGAAGTCAGAACTCGTTAATGTTATTGCTGAAAAAGGCAAGTACACAAAAAAAGAAGCTGATGCTATTCTCAATATCGTACTCGATTCTATAACAGAGGCACTTCAGGCAGGCGATAAGGTATCCATTACCGGTTTCGGTACTTTCCAGGTAAAGGAAAGAGGAGAGAAGAAGTGTATCAATCCCCGCACAAAACAGGAAACAATTTGTCCCGCAAGCAAAGCTCCCGTTTTCAAGGCTGGCAAGACTCTCAAGGAAGTTGTTAATAAGTAAATCGCTTTTACATGTGACGGGAAAGTAATTGCTTTCCCGTCTTTTATATTTATCTTTTAATTTAAACAGAAAGGCGGTATGAATATGCGTCTGGATAAATATCTTAAAGTCACCAGACTTATAAAAAGGCGAACCATTGCAAATGAAGCCTGCGATGCAGGAAAAATTACAGTAAACGGAAAAATTGCCCGTGCGTCCTATGACGTAAAGGAAAACGATATAATAGAAATAAACATGGGAAACAAGCCTGTCAGAGTAAAAGTTGTTAAGGTCGCCGAACATGCAACAAAGGAAAATGCATCGGATAACTATACTGTAATCGAGTAGGTTCAGATTATGAGAAAAAAGACATCTTTAATATCGTTCCTGCTGGGTGTGGCATTTATCCTTATATATTTCATGTTTAACGGCTATTATCCTTTCGGCGGACGTTCGGTGGCATGGTGCGATATGGAACAGCAGTATGTCCCACTGCTCCTTGAACTTAAAAAGGGAGGTATTCTGAGCGGAGGCGGAGGCGGAATGAGCTTCTGGGGAGTATTCTTTTTTTTCGTATCCTCACCTCTTTCAATTCTTGTATTTCTGACCAAAGCTAAAAACGTCATATATCTTGTGAATATTCTTACAGCAATAAAATTCGGACTCTGCGGATTTACATTTTCAATATATCTGAAGTATGACAATAATGATATAAAACCTGCATTGAATATCCTTCTCAGCCTGATGTATGCTTACAGCGGATATAATATCATGTATTATCAGAATAATATGTGGCTTGATGTAGTATATGTCTTTCCGATATTCATGATAGCATTCAGAGAACTGATTAAGAACGGCAGAACTATGCCATATATATTATGCTTATCCATGCTGGTATATCTGAATTATTATATATCATATATGATAGTGCTGTTTATAATAATATCATCGTTCTTTCTTCTTTTCGGTGAATGTGTAAAAAGACAACGTCGCAGAAATTCATTACGGTTTATGATGTCAAGCCTGATATCAGCTCTTATAACAGCTCCTGTATGGCTTGTATCGTTTATTCAGGTAATGGAATCAGGCAGGACGGGAAGTGCTGATTCAGGAGAAATGACCGGATTCTTTGAAAACTGGATTGACAAGTGCTGTATGCTTTCATCAGTATCAATAGTAATGTTCACAGTGCTTATAATGTTCAGTGACAGAAGGTTCTTCAGCAGCGGAATATCACGTTTCTATAAGCAGATGACGATTTTACTTCTTATAGGAGCATTCATAGACCCTGTTAACAAGATGTGGCATACGGGAAGCTATCAGGCATATTCGCTGAGATACGGCTTTATAATCATTTTTCTATGCCTTGCAGCGGCAGGACGATATATTTCAGAATTAAGGGAAGTCAGGGTATCTGACAGAAAAACTGTATTGATATGCTTTTTGTTTGTAATGATATATGCCACGGCAGTAATACTGATTGATACAGGCAGACTGGATTCATATGTATCAGAGCTTCATATAAGCGGTGAAAATGCAGTAATAATAATTTCCTTCAGCGTAATAGCCCTGACTGTCAATATGTTCTCTATACTCAGCTGCAGACAGCATCAGATAACATCAAAGGTACTCACCGGAGTAATGGGAACGATATTTTTATTTGAAACTGTTTTTTCTCTCAATGTATATATGAATAACGCTCCTGATGTTACAGCAAGATATAAAATTACAACAGAGCTTTCAGATAAAATAAACGATGACGAATTTTACAGAGTAAAATCACAGAAGCGATATTTCTATCCGAATATGCTTGAGGGAATGGGATATAACACTACGGCACACTATACCTCCCTTACCAACAGGGATTTTATGAATGCCATGAAAAGAATGGGTTATTCCTCATACTGGATGGACGTGTCATCAAACGGAGGAACTCTTATAACAGATGCTTTTCTGATGAATAAGTATATCATTTCGGTAATAGGTGACTTCATCGGAAAAGGTATTTACAGCTCAGTGAATCCTCTTAAAATATATATAAATTACGATATATTTGACGGAGCATTTATATCTGATATACCACCGGAGGATTTCGGAAATTATCAGACATCAGACCGCATGGAGTTTTCAGAGCTTCTTTGCAATAAGCTTCTCAATTCAGACAGTATCATAAGCAAGGCAGAAGAATTTGAAACGGAAAATCTGAAAATCGATTTTTCCGACGGAACATATAAATTCCGTAAAACAGCAGCTGATGAATCAAGCATAACATATAATCTTCAGGCTTATAATGATAAGATACTCTATTTTGACATCTTCGGAAACTATTCCAGAAATACTGTTGAACCATATTATAATTCCTGCGATATATATGTGAATGGAAAGCTTATAGAAGAAAGCTATCCCAGCAAAAAAATGAACGGAATAATAAATCTCGGACAGTTCAGAAATAAGAATGTGGAGGTAAAAATAATCGTTAAAAAGGATTTTGAAGTAAGTGACTTTGGATTATACCTTTTTGATACATATGAATTTCAAAGCTCTCTCCAGTCCGTCAGCACGGCACATATCGAACAGGACGGAAACAGCTTTACAATTACAGGCGAAGGCGATGGATATCTTTACATTCCGGTTACGTATAATAAGGGCTATAAAGCTGAGCTTAACGGAAAAAACTGTAAGATATACAAGTGCATGGATTCATTTATGGCAGTAAAGCTTAACGGAGGAGAATTTGAATTATATTTAAAGTTTTATCCGAGGGGAATTATACTTTCAGTATTATTATCAATAGCCGGTATATTATTGTTTATAGGCTTTCACAGAAATCTTGACAAAATATCTGATTGTGCAGGATTTACAGAAAAGGCATATAAATTGCAACGGTTTTTGACTGTGTTTGTTGCTTTTGTGATATATGTCGGAGCATTTGTTTTTTGGATAATTTAACGAAGGGTGAGAATACATAATGCAAGCTATTTTTAATCAGACAATAGTGATGTTCATATTGATAGTGACAGGAATAATATGCTTTAAAACCGGAATTATAACTAAGGAAGGCAACAGGGAATTATCAAATCTTGTTTTGTCAGTAGTCAATCCGCTTGTAATATTTATGGCATATTATCAGCAGGAATATGATTCTCAGCTTGTAGAGAATCTTCTTATATCATTCGGACTTTCAATATTATCCTTTGCAGTTCTTATTGCAGGAGCATATATATTAATACCTGCAAAATCCGTAAATTCAGAAATAGAACGCTTTTCTTCTATATATTCAAACTGTGCTTTTATGGGAATACCTCTTATACAGGCACTCTGCGGAAACACCGGAGTATTTTATCTGACAGCATATCTGACAGTATTTAACTTTCTCATATGGACTCACGGAATAATACTTCTTTCGGGAGAAAGGAATTTTAAAAACGTACTTAAAGTGCTGTATTCTCCGGTAATATTATCTATAGTTGCCGGAATATTAATATTCTTTTTACAGATAAAGTTACCCTTAATAGTATCCGAGGCGGTGGGATTTATAGCTGATTTAAATACACCTCTTGCAATGATAGTATCAGGAGTAACAATGGCAGATACAAATATAATAAAGCTTATAAAAAACAAGCGTATATATTATACTGCATTGTTGAAGCTCATACTGTTTCCGGCATTGCTGGTTATAATATCAGCCCTTATTCCAAATATTGATTCCACCGTCAGAACTACTATACTGATAGCAGCCTCAGCACCGGCAGCGGCAATGTGTACGCTTCAGTGCATACGGCTCGGAAAGGATTCCCTTTATGCCTCGGAAATATTCGCATTTACAACAGTATGTTCTATTCTCAGCCTTCCTTTTGTTGTACAGTTCGACAAAATAATTCAGAATTTTATATAAAATTTGTTCAATCATACGAAATGTAAAAAACAGGCATAAAATAGTTTGAAAAATTGATTTTATATGATATAATATCTATGTTAACTAATGTTTAATGGAAGCTAAATAAACATCGGAAATAACCCTCAGTATTATTTTCGGTGAAGGAAAGGAAAATTTTTTATGGAAAAATGTGGAATCAGCAAGCTTGACCTCAAAAGAAGAAACAGAATGCAGATACTGCGTGTTATCAAGGAGTTCGGACCTATCTCAAGGGTAGATGTCGCATCAGAGCTTCATATCACCAGAGCTGCTGTAACAATCATCACAAATGAGATGATTGAGGAAGGTGTACTCGTTGAAATCGGCGAGGCTCCTGTAAACGCTGAAAAGCTCCAGAAGGGCAGACGTAAAATTCTTATCGGAATCAATGAGAATTATAAATTCGCACTCGGAGCTTGTATCGAGGAACGTGAAGTCAGCATAGGTCTTTCAACACTCAACGGTGCTATACTCGACAAGGCATCAATGATTATAGATGACAAGACTATGACAAAGGATATAATCAGCTATATCATAAGCAAGAGTAATGAAATGATGGATAACAGCTGTCTCAAAAAAGATAATGTCCTCGGTCTCGGTATAGGAATAGTACCATCAATGTGGGGCAGACTGAAAATCTTCTATAAGGACGGAGTCCTTGATTTCTCCAGCTTTATCGACAAGATAGCATGCGGAGTTGACCTCGAAATAAGATGCGGAAATGCTGTAGGACTTCTTGCTCTTGCAAGCAATGATTTTGAAAATTACAACGGCTATCATAACAATCAGGTGTTCATAAGCTACGGCAATCAGATAAATATGGCTGTGCTTAATAAGAATGTGCTTTCACCGGATTATATGTCATATACATATATGATAGAAAGAGTTGTTGTAAATCCTGACGGCAGACAGATTGACGGATATCCTGACGGCTCAGTAAAGGCAGAGCTTTCAAAGACAGCATTCATGAATGCTCTGGCAGAGATATATTCAAAGGAAAAAACCCCTGTACTCTATGAACAGTCAGGCGGAGATAAAAACAGTATCACTATAGATGCACTGTCAAATTCAGTCATCAGAGGAGAAGAACCTGTTGTGAATCTTGTCAACAGATTTATTGCCGGATTTGCAGTTCTTGCGAATAATCTTTCATGCCTGCACTTTGCACACAGAATAATCCTTCATAATGTAGAGCTTTCAGAGAGACAGCTTGACTATTTCAAGAGAGGTATTGCAAAGTATGTCGGTGAAGATACAGCAGAAAAGATAATTCTCAGCAAGGTTGAAAAGAAATGCAATTTCATCGGAGGCTGTGCTTTGGTAATTCAGGACTGCTTCTATTACAAGGGCGGTATGAAGTAATATAATAATCAGAAGGGCGACCGTATTGGTCGCCCGTTATTTATTATAGATTAATATTACTTTATTTTCCAGATGTTTTCCGCATAGTCCGCAATAGTACGGTCAGAGCTGAATTTTCCGGCATTGCACATATTAAGCCACTGTTTTTTAGCAAAAGCCAGTCTGTCCTCAGCATAATCCCTGTTTGCACGGAGCTTTGCTTCAACATAGCTTTCAAGGTCGCCGAGAAGATAATAATGGTCAGGTTTATGCCAGCTTGCACCGTCAAGAAGTGAGTAATAAAGCTCTCTGAAATCTCCTGAGCCTCCGTCGGAAACAGTACCATTGATGAGAGACAATACAACACGCTGAATATTTTTGTTTTCAGCAAAAATCTTACGGCTTTCATAAGTCGGAACGATTTCAGCGAGTTCTTCAACCTTAGCACCAAAGATATAGTTATTTTCTTCTCCTGCTTCCTCAACAATTTCGACGTTAGCACCGTCATAAGTGCCGAGAGTAACAGCACCATTAAGCATAAGCTTCATATTTCCTGTACCTGATGCTTCAGTACCGGCTGTGGAAATCTGTTCAGAAATATCAGCACCGGCAACAAGCTTTTCGGCATATGATACGTTGTAATTTGAAACAAATACCACCTTGATGAGCTTGTTTACCTCTTCGTCCTGAGAAATAAGCTTTCCTATCTCATTTATAAACTTGATTATAGCCTTTGCACGTCTGTATCCGGGGGCTGATTTAGCACCGAATATAAAGGTTGTAGGTGCAAAGTTCTTTATAGAGCCGTCCTTGATTCCGTAGTAGATATAGAGTATTGAGAAAGCATTGAGAAGCTGTCTTTTATATTCGTGAAGTCTCTTTATCTGAATATCAAAGATACTTTCAGGATTTATATCAGTACCCTCTTTCTGGTTGATAAAGTCGGCAAGCTGATTTTTCTTTGTCTGCTTGATAGAGATGAATTTATTGAGTACAGAGCTGTTATCAGCGAATTTTTCGAGATTTTTAAGCTGTGTCAGGTCTGTAATCCATGAATCGTTTCCGAGAAGCTCTGTAATATAAGCTGAAAGTTCACGGTTGCAGAGTGCGAGCCAGCGTCTCTGAGTAATGCCATTGGTTTTATTCTGGAATCTCTCAGGATATATCCTGTACCAGTCAGCAAGAGCGGTATCCTTGAGAATCTGGGTGTGAATACGTGCTACACCGTTTGTATAGGAGGAAGCATATATAGCCATGTGAGCCATATGAACAAGATTATTATTTATAATCTTCATGCTGTCTATCTTTGATTTATCGATTCCCATTGCATACATATCAGAAATGAATCTCTCATTAATCATGATGATAATTTCATAAATTCTCGGCAGAAGTTCCTCAACGAGATTACAGCTCCATTTTTCGAGAGCCTCAGCCATAATAGTGTGATTTGTATAGTTGAAAATCTTCTGAGCCATAGTGAAGGCGTCATTAAAGGAGTATCCATAAATATCGATAAGCTGTCTGATAAGCTCCGGAACAGAGATAACAGGGTGAGTATCATTGAGCTGAATTGTAATATAGTCAGCGAGATTGTCAAGAGTGCCATGCTTCTGTAAGTGATATTTGATGATGTCAGTAAGTGAAGCACAGCAGAAGAAATACTGTTGTTTCAGACGGAGCTTTTTTCCCTCATTAGTATCATCGTTAGGATAGAGTACCCTTGAAATATCCTCAGCAAAAACTTTTTCCTTTGAAGCCTCAAGATAATGCTGATTGTTGAATGTTGTAAAATCAAATTCTTTGACCGGTTCAGCCTGCCAGAGTCTGAGAGTACCGATATTATTGGTTTTTGCACCGATAATGGGCATATCATATGGCACAGCCTTTACGCTCTGACCGTTATAATTGACTATTACGGTATCCTGTTCATGTCTTACAGACCAGTAGTCACCGTATTTAGTCCAGTCGTCAGCTTCTTCACGCTGGAATCCGTCAACGATAGACTGCTTGAAAAGACCGTATTTATAGCGTATTCCATAGCCGTCAAGAGGCAGGGAAAGTGTAGCGGCACTGTCAAGGAAGCAGGCAGCAAGTCTTCCGAGTCCGCCGTTGCCGAGTGCAGCATCTTCAATCTCCTCAAGCTCTGAAAGCGAACGTCCGAAGCCATTGAAAATTTCCTCAGCCTCATTGTAGATATCAAGGCAGAGCAGATTATTATAAACAGCACGTCCGACAAGAAACTCCATAGAGAGATAGCAGGCACGTCTCTTTGAGAGATGTTCCTTTTTACTTTTATGCCAGTCATCTCCGATAATTTCGACTACAGCCTGTGCCAGAGCATTGTGAAGTTGCTGAGGAGTAGCCTTAGAGGGGGTGACGGGTAATTTTTTCAAAAGCATTTCCATTAAAATTTTCTTTTCCATTGGTAACCTCCATTATCTGTTATAGATTTTATTGAGTTTTTTTATTTTTTTGGCAAGGTCGGAGCTGAAATCGGATTTCAGTGTCCTGAACTGCCAGTTCTGACCGAGAGTAGACGGGGTATTCATTCTTCCCTCGGGTGGTGTATTTAGGAAATCCTGAATCTGTGCAACAGCAACCTGAGCTATGCTTCCCCATGCAGATTTTATAACAGCATACGGAATTTTTTCAGCTTTTTTTACACCCAGATATTTTTTAGTGAATTTAAGATTTCTGGGGGACATATTTTCAACCCAGCCCGTAAGGGTTTCATTGTCATGAGTACCGGTATATGCAAAGCAGTTGGTAGTAGTGAAGTTATGCGGAAGATGTTCATTTTTTCCGTTGTCAAATGCAAACTGTAAAACTTTCATTCCGGGATATCCTGTATCGTCAAGCATTTTTCTTACTTCCGGAGTTATGAATCCCAAATCCTCAGCAATAATATTAAGCTTTCCGAGCTTCTGTTCAGCGAGCCTGAAAAGTTCGGAATCAGGACCTTTACGCCATTCACCGGTTTCAGCAGTTTCGTTTCCGTATGGTATAGCATAATAGCTTTCAAAGCCTCTGAAGTGGTCTATACGTACTATATCATATATTTCTGAGGCAAAGGCTATTCTGTCAATCCACCATTTATAGTTGTTTTTTTTGTGGTATTCCCAGTTATAGAGGGGATTGCCCCAGAGCTGACCGGTAGGTGAAAAGTCATCAGGCGGACAGCCTGCAACATCAACAGGTTTTTTTGATTTGTCAAAGCAGAAAAGCTTAGGGGAAGCCCATGCCTCAACGCTGTCATATGCACAGTAAATCGGAATATCTCCTATTATCTCTATACCTGATTCATTGGCATATTTTTTAAGCCTGAACCACTGTTCATAGAATTTGAACTGAATGAATTTAAAGAAGTTAATATCGTCTTTAAGCTCTCTTTTAGCTTTTGCGAGGGCATCAGTTTCACGCATGGCAATATCATGTTCCCATTCATACCATGCTTTTCCGTCATTTTTGAATTTCAGAGCCATAAAAAGAGCATAGCTTCCGACCCAGTTTTTATTTTTTTCGATAAAGGCACGGTATTCGGGAGATTTTTTGAAATTGAAATTCTGATATGCCTTGCGGAGGACTTTGAAGCAGTTGTTGTATATAGTTTCATAGTCAACATGGCGTGGGTCGGATTCCCATTCTATATGGCAGAAATCCTCATATTCCAGCAGTCCTTCATCTTCCAGCATTTCAAAATCTATGAAATATGGATTTCCGGCATTGACTGAAAATGACTGATAGGGCGAATCACCGTAGCTTGTAGGTGAAAGCGGGAGAATCTGCCAGCATTTGACACCGGATTTACTGAGAAAATCCACAAAGTTATAGGCGGATTTTCCCAGCTTTCCTATACCGTAATCGGACGGCAGACTTGAAATGTGCATTAGTATACAGCTTTTTCTCATTGAAAAAAATTACACTCCATTCTGATTATTATTATGATTATTATTGTCAGATTCAGCGACATTCTGCAACTGACGGCGGAGCATTCTTGTGCGAGTACCGACAAGATTTTCAAGCTCTGAGCCGGCAGTATTTAATTTTTTCTGAGTATTTTCGAGAGCATCAGCGAATTTTTCAAATTCTTTTTTTACTTCACTCAGGACTTTCCAGACATTGTCGCTCTGCTTCTGAATAGCCATACTCTGAAATCCCATACGCAGACTGTTTAAAAGTGCAGTCATAGTGCTTGGACCTGCAACAGTTATATGATAGTCACGCTGTAAAGCTTCAATCATACCGCAGTTGACAGCCTCGGCATAGAGACCCTCAAAGGGCAGAAAC
This sequence comes from Oscillospiraceae bacterium, assembly GCA_029005335.1. Classification (GTDB taxonomy): domain Bacteria; phylum Bacillota; class Clostridia; order Oscillospirales; family Ruminococcaceae; genus Ruminococcus. The sequence continues at coordinate 6,117 of JAQXFT010000124.1, read as the reverse complement.
ATTACAGCAAAGTCGGTAGTTTCGGGAGGATTTATATATTTTGAATAAATATCCTTAGCTTCTGATTTAAAGCGTGCTATAAGATTTTTTCTGGTTTCGGTAATTTCTGATTTGTCTCCGTTTTCAAGGGCATCTCTGAAATGCATATAGGTATCGGCAGGAAATTTTGAATCTACAGGAAGAAGTATGTGTTCATCATTTTCGGCAGGAATAATGACGGCAAATTCAACGAATCCTGATTTAATTCTGGCATTTTCGATATACTGTGAGGGAGAGAGAGTTTCCTGAAGAATATTTCTTAACTGAAGTTCACCGAGAATACCTCTTGATTTTACATTTGTAAGAATTTTTTTCAGGTCGGATACTCCGGAGGCAATACTCTGAACTTCTCCGAGTTCTTTATATACTTTTTCCAGACGAATACTGACATCGGAAAAAGACCGGGAAATTTTTGTATCAAGGGTTTTCTGAAGTTTTTCTTCAACTATGTCCTGAATCTGATTCAGTCTTGCATCTGTATCAGCCTGAATATCGGATAATCCATTTTGTACTGAAAGCTTTATATTTTCGAGTTTTTTTTCGGTATCGGCAGTAAAAGTATTGAATCGCTGTTCAGTCAGGGAGTTCATTCTTGTGAACATAGTCAGGGAAGTATTTTGTTTTTCGTCGAGATTATCGCTGATAATTTTCAGCTGGGACGAGATTATATCATTGAGATTTTTCTGATTTCCGGAAACTATTTCTCCGAATGAGCGGATATTATCATGATTTGAAGATGAAATATCCTTTCTCAGATTATTATACTGCTTTTCTAAAAAAGTATTTATCTGAGAATCTGATTTTTTTGAAATAAGCATTAAAAGCAGAATTATGACAGCAACAAGAAGTATTATAATTATAATATCAGTCATCTGAAAAAAATCCTTTGAATATAAATTTTCAATATGTATATAATAAATCCATAAGGAGTGAGTTTATGAAGACAGCAGAATTTTCTATATCATTTTTAATGGGATTTTTCATATACAGCATGATTGAGATAATAAACAGGGGGTACACTCACTGGACAATGGGACTGACCGGCGGAATTGTACTTATGATACTTTATCTGATAAACAGCAGTTCAGGCATAACGCTTATAAAGAGCTGTTTTATAGGTGCAATATTTATTACATCAACGGAATTTTTTGTAGGTCTGATTGTAAACAGATTTCTTGAGTGGAATGTATGGGACTATTCAGAAGTACCGCTGAATGTAATGGGACAGATATGCCTTCCGTTTACGCTTGCATGGTTTATACTATGCATACCGGCATATTTTTTATGCAGGTTTATACATGACCAGTTGAGGCGGGATTGTTTTATCTGATATATTATATCATAAAAAATATCCGGAATCAATTAAGAAAGTGTGAACAAAAAATTCTTCAGAGTCCCATATTTTTTAAATTCCGGACAATATTTATATAAAATTCACGTATATCGAAGCCTTTTATATTTTCACGGAATAAATCAATCATATCTCCGTGTGAGATACCTCTTGGGAGCTTATTCTGAATAAGTGTAAAATTTTCACCGTGTCTTGCTGATTCAACCCATACAAGACCATCATTACAGCCATTGCATTTTTTAATAAGCAGATATCCTATATTAAGAGGAATACCGGCGGAAAAGAAATTTTTCATTTCTGACATATAGCTCTGATAGAATATATCGGGAGAATCGGGGAGTGATTCATCAAGCTTTTTGCAGAATGAGGCTCTGAGGTCGAGTATTCCGGAAAGAAAATCAGGTGAATTATCTCCCAGCTTTGAGAATATTCTGTTATATTTTTCCGCAACAAAATTTATAAAGCTTTCGGGAAATAAATTCAGCAGATTATCAACAAAATCACAGCCCTTGTGCGGAGTATTTATAGTTGTGAGTGATGCAACATATTTGTCCATGCCGAGGTTACTTATAGCGTAGCGTGAATCAAGACCGCCCTTTGAATGTGCGATAATATTTACCTTTTCAGCACCTGATTCCCGAATGACTTCAAGGATACGCTGTTTAAGTTCCTCTGCACTTTCCGCTACTGATTTTGCGGACTGCTGATTTCCGTAATAGATTTCCGCACCGTTTGCAATGAGAGCGTTCGGGACTCTTCCCCAGTAGTTGAAATACTGCCAGTCACGGAAAAATATTCCGTGAACCATAAGTATAGGGTATTTTGTATGGCATACGGAATTTTCAGCACGGACTTTTTCGAGGTCAAGGCGTGCAGTCTCAAACCGTAATTCACGCTTTCCGGTTTTGTAGAAATGTCTGAAAATAATTATATTTACAGGTGGGATATACCACATCAGGATTAATAATATATACCATATAAATTTTATCTGCTTTGATGTTAAAGCAGTCCGGATTATACCATTGAACGTCATAGCGAGTATAAATATTCCTGAGAAAACTGAATTTATAATTATGCTGATTACAGAAGCATCAGTTTTTAAGCATAATGCAACAGTAAGAGCAGTTTCGGGAAGTGAAGCATATCCGGATAGCATTATAAGATTACAGCCGTGATTAAGATATCTGAGCTTTTTTGAATCCTGTCCGATTTCCGGAGCTTTGAAATTTATAAAAAAGTATGCAGATGATGATATAACAATAAGCAGGATTTTTATGATTAAGCTGAAATCTGTAAGACTGCATATAAATACAGAGTTGAAGAAAATCATCAGCAACATCAATGATATAAGGTTTTTAATAAAATTCATCTAACCTCCAAAAAAAAGACTGCCCGAAAAGAAATCCGAGCAGTCGGGAAAAAAAGATTAATATGTCTTGGTTGAATCAGCGTTGAAGAAGTTGTCACTGTTTTCTGTATAGTAGTCGTTAGTTTCGAGAGATGTGAAATCCTCGTCCTCAGGGTCAGGAAGTCTTGCACCGCATACGCCACAGAACTGGAAATTGTCCTTAACCTCAGAATTGCATTTCGGGCAGATTTTGTATCCTCTGATTTCGTTCAGCTCAAAACGCATTCTTTTGATTCTTCTTCTTCTGGTGTCGATATCCTCACAGAGAACACGGAAAACGTTAGGGTCTTCGTTGGGATTCTTGTAGTATTTTTTACCGATATCTGCGAAAATCTCAACGATTCTTTCTTCCTCGTAGAGGATTTTTCTTTTAAGGTTGTTAGCCTCGCTTATGTTTTTGGCTTTGTCGTTAGCCATTTTGCTGACATCATTGAATTTTTCGATAATGCCCATTTTAAATCACTCCCGTTTATATATTTGAAAAAAAATATTTCTTACTTATAATTATACAATATTTCAGAGAATTGTCAAGTGTTTTTCGGAATAATTTACGAAAAATTTTTAGTGAAGCTTACGTTTATCGACAACACGTACGGCTTTTCCCTCACTTCTTGTTATAGATTTTTCCGGAACGAGGTGTACCTTAGGGCTTATTCCGAGCATAGTTTTGATAGCGGAAGCGAGCTTCTTTTCTTCAGCAGGAATATTTTCGGATTGTTCAGGCTTCATTTCGATATTAATGTCGAGAGTATCAGTATTGTTGACACGGTCGACTTCAATCTGATAGTTGAGTGAGTAGCCTTTATTGATGAGAACAGTTTCAATCTGTGACGGGAAAACGTTTACACCTCTGATAATGAGCATATCATCGCTTCTTCCCATAGGCTTGCACATTTTTATAAGAGTTCTTCCGCAGGAGCATTTTTCTCTTGTGAGTACGCATATATCACGTGTTCTGTAACGGAGAAGCGGGAATGCTTCTTTAGTAATGCTTGTGAATACGAGTTCGCCCTTAGAGCCTTCGGGAAGCACTTCGCCGGTATCGGGGTCGATAATTTCGGGAATAAAGTGGTCTTCGTTTATGTGCATACCTGACTGTTCGGAACATTCAAAAGCAACTCCGGGGCCGCTTGTTTCAGTGAGACCGTAAATATCATAAGCTTTGATTCCGAGGAGGTTTTCGATTTCGTGACGCATTTCTTCTGTCCATGGCTCTGCACCGAATATACCTGCCCTGAGCTTTATATCATCAGTAGTAAAGCCCATTTCGTGGAGGGTTTCGCCGATATATGCAGCATATGACGGAGTACAGCAGAGAATAGTTGAGCCTAAATCTCTCATGAACTGAATCTGTCTCTCAGTATTTCCTGACGACATCGGAAGCGTCAGACAGCCTACTTTATGTGAACCGCCGTTCAGACCGGGGCCTCCTGTGAAAAGACCGTATCCATAGCATACCTGACATACATCTTCTTTAGTACCGCCTGTAGCAACAATAGCTCTTGCACAGCAATCTTCCCAGAGGTCAATATCATTCTGAGTATAGAAAGCTACAACTCTTTTTCCGGTAGTACCGCTTGTGGACTGGATTCTTACACATTCGGAAAGAGGCTTTGCGAGAAGTCCATAAGGGTAAGCCTCACGCAAATCGTTTTTAGTCAGAAAAGGAAGCTTGTGCAAATCCTCAGTAGATTTTATATCATCAGGAGTAACTCCCTTTTTGTCCATAAGATTCCTGTAATAGGGGACGTTTTCATAAACATGCTTAACCTGAGCGACAAGACGTTCGTCCTGTAATTTTTTCATATCCTCACGGGACATACATTCAATTTCCTTGTTCCAGTAATTTTCCATTGGTTTTATACCTCACTTTTATTTTATTATTTTTTCAGCATACGCTTTCTGCTCCGAGAGCGAATGCTTTTTTATTCAGTTCAAGAAATTTTGCAGGTACACACTGTTCAAGAGCGTTCTGCCATACTGATTCATCAAAGCCCATTTTAGTGGATAATACGCCCATAAGCACAACATTTGAAGCCTTTGAAGTACCAGCCTGTTCAGCAAGTCCGAGAGCGTCAACGGATATAATATCGATTCCGAGATTGCTTATTTTTCCGTTAATATCTTCTGGATATTTCATATTTCCTGTGATTACGGGCATAGGGTCTATTTTCTGAACTGATGTAATCAGATGACCGCCTTTTTTAAGATACGGAATCCATCTTGCGGATTCAAGTTCTTCAAATGATATGATTATATCAGCCTCGCCTTTTTCTATAACAGGGGAGTAAACTTTTTCTCCGTATTTTACGTATGTAACAACAGAACCGCCTCTCTGCGACATTCCATGAACTTCACTGACTTTTACGTCAAAGCCCTGATTTAAAAGTACGTTTCCCAGAATTCTTGAAGCAAGCAGTGAACCCTGTCCGCCTACTCCGACTATCATAACAGATTTAGTATCCATAAAATCCTCCTGATTTATTTTTTAAATAAGATTTCAATATCGCCGTCAACGAATCCTGCACCGACAGCATCTGATTTTTTTAGTTTGGCGGAATATTCTCCGCTTTCGAGATATTCTTTTATCAGACCGCATATAAAGTTCATACCTCTCTGACGGTCAGCATTTTTTTCGTCTGAGTGGTCGATATAGAAAATATCTTCTTCGGAGGAATATATTTCCGAACAAGCCCATTCTCCGCCGTCATTTTCATCAAATTCATCAGAGGCTATAAGCTGTATGCCGTATGTTTCGTCCTCCTCCTCATATAGATTGAAGTTATAAGCCTTGGTATTTTCGGGCATATCCTGTTCAAGCAGATTGTCAAGCCATTCTGCAAAAGCTTTATAAATTTCATTTTCCATAAAAAATCACCTTTGTAAAAAAGTTTTCGGTCAAGCCTTTTTCAAAAGGCTTGCAGGGGAGGTTCGGGAGGGGACGGAGTCCCCTCTGACAAATCATATAGCGTCAAATTTGCACATTTCCTGACATATTCCACAGCCAACGCACTGGGTATGGTCAATAACGGCTTTTCCGTCCTTTATTGATATAGCAGGACAGCCGAGCTTCATGCACATTTTACAGCCCTTGCATTTTTCCGAATCAACTTTAAGTGACGGCTTATGCTTAACATATTTCAGCAATGCACACGGACGGCGTGATATAATAACGGACAGCCGGAAATTGTTGCTTATTATGATAATGAAGTGGTTATGATGATAGCTGAGAAGTATGGATTTAGTCAAATGGATGCTCTTAAATCATTCGTAAATTCAAAAACGCACGAGATGCTGGAAAATGAAGATTGTGGGATGA
>JAQXFT010000123.1 GCA_029005335.1 Oscillospiraceae bacterium | reverse complement strand
ATAAATACCCTCCCTCCGGAAAAAATATTTGCATGAATTTTATAGTAGCAGAGAAATCCCCCGCCTTTTCAGGGCGGGGGAATTAAAAAGTTAATCTGAATATTCAGCAGAGGCGACCCTTACGGTCGTCTGAATTTTTTTTACATAAGTTCACAGATGAGGTTTGCAAATTCAGCAGGATTTTCAATCGGAAGTCCTTCAATGAGAAGTGCCTGATTGTAGAGAAGTTCCGCATATTTTCCGAGCTTGTCCTTATCGTTTGCATAGAGGTCATTAAGCTTTGCAAAAATAGGGTGGTCGGGATTTATTTCGAGAACTCTCTGAGCCTTTACTTTCTGGTCGGAAGGCATTGAGTTGAGAACCTTTTCCATTTCAAGAGATATTTCGCCCTCACTTGTAATGCATACAGGGTGGGATTTAAGTCTTGATGAAAGCTTTACTCTTGTAACCTTGCCCTTGAGGTTTTCGGCAAGTGTCCTGAAAAGGTCAGCACTTTCTTCTTCCTTAGCCTTGATTTCCTCTTTCTTTTCGTCTGAATCAAGGTCGAGGTCGTCAGCAGATACAGATTTGAATTTCTTTTCGCCGTATTCGTTGAGAACCCTTATAGCAAATTCGTCTACATTGTCAGTGAAATAGAGTATCTCATATCCTTTATCCTTTACAAGCTCAGTCTGAGGAAGCTGTTCAATTCTTGCAATGCTTTCGCCGGTAGCATAATAAATGTATTTCTGGTCTTCACGCATTCTTGAAACGTATTCCTCAAGAGTTGTAAGCTTATTTTCAGCCGATGATACAAACATAATCAGGTCTTTGAGTGAATCCTTGTGCAGTCCGAAGTTGTCATATACGCCGAATTTAAGCTGTATGCCGAACTCCTTAAAGAATTTTTCATAATTCTCACGGTCATTTTTCAGCATTTTTGAAAGCTCATTCCTGATAGTCTTTTCAAGGCTCTTTGCGATTATTTTAAGCTGTCTGTCATGTTGGAGCATTTCACGGGAGATATTAAGTGACAAGTCCTCTGAATCAACAAGACCCTTTACAAAGCTGAAATAATCAGGAAGCAGGTCTGCACACTTATCCATTATAAGTACGCCGTTTGAATAGAGCTGGAGACCTTTTTCAAATTCCTTTGTATAGTAGTCATACGGAGCTTTTGCAGGAATATAGAGGAGTGCGTTATAAGTAGCAGTACCTTCATTCTTTACGTGCATATATTTGATTGGATTTGTATAATCTCCGAACTTATCTTTATAGAAGCTATTGTAGTCCTCATCTTTAAGCTCAGATTTGTTTTTCTTCCATATCGGAACCATGCTGTTAAGTGTTTCAACTTCGATATATTCCTCATACTTAGGCTCAGCATCTTTATCCTCTGTTTTAACCGGTCTGCTCTTTGTGACAGCCATTTTAATGGGGAAGCGGATATAATCGGAATACTTCTTTATAAGCTCCTGAAGCTTGTACTGTTCAAGGAAATCAGAATACTTTTCATCATCAGTATCATCAAGGAGATACAGAGTAATTACAGTACCTGCGGAATCCTTTTCGTCCTCTGTAATGCTGTAGCCGTCAACGCCCTCCGACTCCCATCTGAAAGCCTTGTCAGAACCATATGCCTTTGAAACAACAGTAACTTTCTTTGCAACCATAAATGCAGAATAGAAGCCTACACCGAACTGTCCTATAATCTGATTTTCCTCATCAAGCTTATTTTCAGTCTTGAATTTAAGAGAACCGCTGTTTGCGATAGTACCGAGATTATTTTCAAGCTCTTCCTCAGTCATACCAATACCGTTATCGGATATTGTAAGAGTTCTGGAATCCTTGTCAGCCTTTATTTCAATAGCGAAATCGTCTTTTTTGAGACCTACCTTGTCATCAGTGAGTGATTTGAAGTAGAGCTTGTCTATAGCATCGCTTGCGTTGGAAATAAGCTCACGGAGGAAAATTTCCTTATGAGTATAGATAGAGTGAATCATCATATCAAGAAGTCTTTTGGACTCCGCTTTAAATTCCTTAGTAGCCATAAAAAAACATCTCCTGAAAAATATTTTATCTGATTGTTTTAGCACTCTCTTGTTGTGAGTGCTAATTGTATTATAATACATTCTGAAAAAAAATCAAGGGTTTTTTCAATGTTTTTACGTTATGCACAAAAAAATCACTTAAATACTGTAAATTTCGTGCAAAAAATTTTTATTGGGGTTGTGTTAAAATAAACGTAAAAAATATGCAAAAATTTGTCATTTTTTGATAGTGACTTTTATTCCGTATTATGTTATAATAGTCCTGTATATAAAATAACGGCATTTCTGCCGGAAAAGGAAGATTGTCTATGTCCTATAATTATGATGTTATTATTGCCGGAAGCGGTGCAGCGGGTCTTTATGCAGCAATAAATCTGCCGTCGGATTCCAGAATACTTCTGCTCTCCAAAAGGGAGCTTTCGCTCTGTAACTCGTCTCTTGCTCAGGGAGGCATTGCAGGAGTATATAACCCCGATGATGATGACAATACACAACTTCACCAGAATGATACTATGATTGCCGGAGGCTTTAAAAACAATATCGAAAACGTCAATATACTTGTAAACGAAGCAGGCGGAGATATTCAGAAAATTATTGAGCTTGGCGTTGATTTCGATAAAAATCCCGACGGTACATATGACCGCACACTTGAGGGAGGTCACTCAAGAAGAAGAATTTTTCATCATGCCGATTCAACAGGTGCGGAAATAGCTTCAAAGCTTCTTGAAACTGTCCGGAAGCTTCCTAACGTTGATATACTTGAAAACGCTCTTCTTTGTCAGACAAGAAAAACTTCAACGGGCTATTCCGCACAGGTTCTGAAAGACAAGAAATATACCTCATATAACTGTCACTTCATGATTTTTGCAACGGGAGGAATCGGACGTGTATATGAGTATACAACAAATTCCGCAATCGCTACCGGAGACGGAATAACCTTTGCATATGAAATGGGTGCTGATATTAAAAATCTCAGCTTTGTACAGTTTCACCCGACTGCTTTCAATGACAGAAAGACAAGGGAATGCTTTCTTATATCAGAATCAGTAAGAGGTGAGGGGGCTTATCTTCTCAACTGTAACGGCGAACGCTTTATGCAGAATTATGATGAACGCCTTGAGCTTGCCCCCCGTGATGTGGTATCACGTTCAATAATGCTTGAAAGCAGAAAAACCGGCTCTGATAACTTCTATCTTGACATATCATACAAGGATTCCGATTTTGTAAGAAACAGATTTCCTATGATTTACAATAAGCTTATGGAAAAGGGAATTGACATGACTAAGGATAAAATACCTGTATATCCCTGCCAGCACTACCTTATGGGCGGTATAAATGTAAATTCCGATGCTTCTACAAGTCTTGAAAATCTCTATGCCTGCGGTGAATGTTCTCACACCGGAGTACACGGAATAAACAGACTTGCCAGCAATTCACTTCTGGAAGCCCTTGTATTTTCAAGGCGAGCTTCAATTGATATAAGTGAAAAAATGAAATCCGTATCCCCTGAATTTGAGGACTGCGAATTTATATCAAATCAGGACTGTGAGGAGATTCCAAAGGGCATAAGAACAGAAATCCGTCATATCATGCAGAAAAGCTATTTTGTGATTCCGGATAAGAAATCTGCTGTTGAGGGCTTTGAACGTATTAAGGAGATACGCTCAATGCTTGTTAAAGGAAAATATAAAGTCAATTCAGATTATGTTGAGGCAAAATCTCTTGCAACAGTAGCATATCTGATTCTCAAGGAGGTAATATAATATGAAGCTTACAAAATCCTATATAGATAATATCATCAATACAGCTCTTGATGAGGATATAAATTACATTGATGTTACTACAGATAATCTTCTTTCACCGGAGCATACAAGCTCAGCTTATTACATAGCAAAGGATTCCGGAGTGCTTTGCGGAATCGATATCGCAAAGAGAGTCTTTGAGCTTGCCGGCGGAAATGTAGATTTTGAAACTCTCATGCATGACGGCGATAAGGTTAAGAAGGGCGATATAATCGCTGAAATGAAAGGAAGTACAGTAACCCTGCTGAAAGGTGAAAGGACTGCACTCAATATACTTCAGCATTTATCAGGAATCGCTACAGCTACAAATAAATGCGTTGAGCTTGTAAAGGGTACAAATGCATCTGTAACCGATACAAGAAAGACTCTCCCCGGACTGCGTGCAATGCAGAAGTATGCTGTAACAGTAGGCGGAGGAAAAAATCACCGCTATAATCTCTCAGACGGTGCAATGCTTAAAGACAATCACATTGACGCTTACGGCGGAATTACTCAGGCTGTAACGGCTCTGCGTAAAAAAATCGGTCATATGATAAAGATTGAGGTCGAAGTCCGTAATCTTGATGAACTCCGTGAGGCTCTTGATGTTGGCTGTGAAGTAATCATGCTTGACAATATGAACTGCGACGAAATGAAAAAGGCTGTCGAAATCAATGACGGAGAAGCACTCCTTGAGGCCTCCGGAAATGTTACGCCTGAAAATATCAGAAGTATTGCGGAAACAGGTGTTGATATTATTTCCCTCGGAGCTTTGACTCATTCCGTAAAATGCTTTGATATTTCAATGAGAATAGAAAAAGATTAAAAATATAAATCAGGGAGAAAACAAAATGAAAAAGATAATATCCGTAATACTCGCAGTGAGTATGATTTCCGGTATGTCCGGATTTCAGACTGTATACGCCGTTGAAAGTGACTCTGAAATAACAATATCAGATGAAACTATGCCTGAAGGTTTACTTAAAGAAGGTGAATCCTTCGGACTGAGGGGAATTATATCTTCAAAATATAATCTCAGTAAAGTTGATGCAGAAATATGTATTCAGAATACTGAAAATACTGTTCAGTATGCATCAGCAAATCCGGACACAACAACATTCAATATCAATCCGGATATAAATTATTCGATATTATTCAAGAACCTTGAAAGAGGTAGTTATACATATATTCTCAATGCGGAAGATGTAAAAGGATATAAAAAAAATCTTATAAAATCTGATTTTGAGATAGTGGATATCAATGATATAACAAGTGATTCTGAAATAACAATATCAGATGCTGTTATGCCTGAAGGTACACTTAAAGAAGGTGAATCCTTCGGACTGAGGGGAATTATATCTTCAAAATATAATCTCAGTAAAGTTGATGCAGAAATACGTATTCAGAATACTGATAAGAGTGTTCAGTATACATCAGTAAATCCGGACGCAACAACATTCAATATCAATCCGGATATAAATTATTCGATAGTATTCAGGAATCTTGAAAGAGGCAGTTATACATATATACTCAATGCGGAAGATATAAAAGGATATAAGAAAAATCTTGTAAAATCTGATTTCAGGATAGGGGATACTGATGATATAAAGGGAGATGTCAATTTTGACGGAATAGTTGATATTGCCGATGTTGTGGCAATAGCTTTATATATCGGAGATTTTAAAAACAATCCCCTTGATTCTCAGGGGATAATAAATGCTGATGTATATGGTGACGGTGATGGTATTACTACAGGCGATGTGCTTATGATTCAGCAGTATCTTGCCGGAATCGTTGAAAATCTTGAAAGCGGGAAGCCTGCTGTTACAACAACAACTACAAATACTACTACTACAACTACAACTACAACTACTACTGTTACAACAACAGCAATTCAGACGGAAAATACCGTTTCATCTTCGGAACAGACTGTTGTAACCCTTGGATTGTCAGATTTTGTATCAGATTCATATTACAAATGCTATGATAAAAATGCTTCTTCTGATGAGCTTGACAGTATGTGCAAAAATATAACTTCCGGAGAATATTCTGTTGAAGAGCTTATGCTGAATCTTATAAACTATAAGTTCGGTGATGACAGAGGACAAAATCAGGATTATATATACTGCTTATATAATAGTATGCTCAAAAGAGAACCCTCGGAATCTGAGGTATCAGAACGTATTTCACAGATTAAATCAGGAAAAAGCAGATTTGCTCTGTTTCTTGAGGTTGCAAAGTCCGCTGAGTTCAAGGGCATATGCCAGAAGTATAATATAAGCAGTTACAGAGCCTCCCTTGAAAATATATCCGATACAGTCAGTCTTGATGCAACCCACGATATATATGAGGACAATTCATTTTCCTCTGAAATTCTCGGAACGGCACAAAGCGGTCAGATTTTAAGCGTTACAGGATTCAAGGGCGAATGGTTTGAAGTGAAATTCCTTGACGGTAAGGGATATATAAAGCAAAGCTTTGTATCACCATATGGAAATTCATTGACAAAGGTGCTTGCAGTACCAAATATTCCTCAAAATTCATATGTAGGCGGAACGCCTCTTCCGACAGGCTGTGAGGTCACATCACTTGCTACACTTATGAATTACCTTGAATTTGAAAACTGCGGAAAAAACAACCTCGCAAATAATTTTATGCCAAAGGGAAGCATAGGTTCAACAGACCCGAATTATGCCTTTATAGGCTCTCCGGAATCAGGCAGTTCATACGGAGCTTATGCAAATGCCATGGTAAGAACAGCGGATAACTATTTTTCAGCTTATGATATAAATAATTATCACGTTCAGGATATTACCGGTGCAGATATGAGTGAGCTTTATTCCCGTATTGACAAGGGAAATCCTGTTCTTGTATGGATTACCATGTATTGTACTTCGTCCAGAACATACGGAGCTACATGGACTCTTCAAAGAGGTACATATTATACCGAACCCGGAACAGGTACATACAGCTTTACATGGAAAAGAAATGAACACTGCTGTGTGCTTGTCGGATATAACAAAGCAAAGGGTACTGTGATACTTGCTGATGTCCTTGAGGGAGACGCACTTACAGAATACACTATACCCGAATTTGAAAGTGCATACAGATGGCTTGGAAATCAGGCAGTTATAATTACAGAACAGAAATAATATCAGGGCGGTCGCTTTGTGACTGCCCTTAATCACTTTTTATACAAGATATGGTATTTTCCGTAAATAAATAGAAATTTTTTATAAAAAAACGGACGTTTTTGATATTATTCACAAATATTGGTGAATTGCTTGATTTTTTTTTTAATACGTGGTATAAATATTATTATAAATATTGTATTTGGAGGGAAATAACAATGAATAAAAACAAAACCCTGTCTCATCTGGCAAGTATTTTAATTGTACTTTCAATGCTTTTTTGTAACGTGCCTTTTATGGCTCGTGCTGAGGAAGTGAAAGAACCCGACGTGAAAATTACAGATTATACAAAGCCCGAGGGTGAGCTTGATGTCGGACAGTATTTTGTAATTCAGGGCAAAATAACTTCAGAAGAACCAATGAAAAAAATCGTAACAGGAATATATTACCGTAATGGTGTTGCTAATCAGGAAATTGTAAGCGAAATAAATGATACTGAATTTGATATGAAAACCGTTGATGAAAGCCTTGTATTCGGTATTCTTCCGGAAGGCCTTTATTGTTATCAGGTAGGAGTTACGGACAGCCATAATAATTATATAAGGCTTGTATATTCCGAATTTCAGGTCGGTAAGCCTGATACGGAAAGTGAAATCAGGACAGAAAATACCTCTTTTCCGTCAGAAACTATGGAATATGGCAGGTCGTTTAAAATAAACTGCGATATTATATCAGTTCAGCCACTTTATAAGGTATGTGCCTATATATATAATTCTGATGATTCTGAGATATGGAAAACTGCGAAATACTTTGTAAACGATAAAAAATATACTTTTTCGGGTGATGATGTATTTGATGTTGCTGAGCTTGATGCCGGTTCGTATACATACAAGCTTATTGCCGAGGATTACAGCGGATACAATGTTACTCTGACCCGTACACAATTTGAAGTAAAAAAGACTACTTACTCAGATACGGATTCAGAGATAAAGGTTTCCGGTGTTGAAGTTCCGTCCGGAGTTTTACAGCACGGAACATTCTTTAACCTCAGAGGAAATATCACTTCAAAGCATAAGCTGAAAGTAGTTACTGCAAAAATCGTTCAGAGAAAAGACAATACGGCTGTTCAGGAAAGAAATTTCGCCCCTAACAGTACAGAATTCAACTTTTATCCGGATATCGACTATTCAATGATTTTTGAATCCCTTAGTACCGGAGAATATACCTTTATAATAGATGCTGAGGACGAAAAGGGATACAGTGCAAATCTTGTAAAATCCGATTTTAAAATAGGTGATTCAAATATTAAGGCAGGCGATGTAAATATAGATGGTAAAATTGATATCGCTGATGTTGTCGCTATGTCCGGATATGTTGCAGACCCTGAAAATAATTTTCTCCAGCCTGTAGGAATAGCAAATGGTGATGTACATAATAAAGGAGACGGTCTTACAACAGGCGATGTTCTGAAAATCCAGCAGTATATATCATCAATTATAGAAAGCCTTGATTAAAGATTTTATTTTAAATCTCCGGGGACGGACTGTGTAAAAAGTCCGTCTTCTTTTTTTTATCATAAATTCTGACTGACTATAATAATATATAAATGTACAGAACCTGTCCGTGCAGAAGATGTTAAAAAATTTGCTTTATTTATTTTTTGCTGAATTTTTTCTTATCTATTGCATTTACGGAAAATATATGATATAATATTTGTACAAGATTTACAATGGTTAAAGCCACTGCTTTTTATGTGATAATTCTGTACATTTTTACCGTTAAAGAATTTGAAATATTACTTTTTGTATAATTATTGGTGAATATTAATAAAAAAAATGCCTTTATTTATGCTAAAAAATCAATTGAAAATTTCCTTTAAAAATGTTATAATTGTTATCATTAGGGCATTGTGACTTTACCCTGTCAATTTTATTTATTTCTATGGAGGTGGTTAAATGAAGAATTTTTCTTATACAGCTGTAGATGCTAAAGGTAAAACGGTCAAAGGAAATATGCCTGCTGAGGACGAAAAGGCATTTCTTGCCAAACTGCGTGAAAAAGGTCTGGTGTCTAAAAGCTATGAGGAAACTGATTCAAAAAATTCAAAAACCATGCACAAATTTACTACAAAAGAGTTGTCCTTTAACTGTCGACAGCTCAGTGCTATGCTTACATCAGGTCTTACTCTGGTAAAAGCTCTCGATATTCTGTGCAAGGAACAGGAAAAAGAATCCGCCAAGCTGATATGGCGTGATATTTATGAAAACGTTCAGAAAGGTGAATCGTTTTCAGCTTCACTTGAACTCTATAAAGGCGTTTTTCCACAGTTCCTTATCTCAATGGTCGCTGCCGGTGAAGCCAGCGGTTCACTCGATGTCATAATGCAGAGAATGTCTGCCCACTATGACAAGGAAAACAAAATGCACAATACAATCAAAAGCTCTATGATGTATCCTGCAATACTTATGATTCTGTGCGTCGTAATCGTAATTCTTATGTTTACATTTATTATTCCTACCTTTGCGGATATGTTCGACGACCCGAACGATATACCGGTTCTTACACGAATTATGATGAATATAAGCGACTTTATTATCGGAAAATGGTATATCCTTCTGATAGCTATTGCGGCAATTGTCTTTGCAATAAACTATGCTCTTAAAATACCGGACGTAAGACTTAAATTCGACCGAATGCTTGTAAAAATGCCGTCTGTAGGTCCTCTTATGGTTACAATATATACAAGCCGTTTCGCAAGAACCTTCTGTTCATTGTATTCAAGCGGTATCCCAATGGTTGAATGTATTCAGAGAGCGGCTGATATTCTCGGAAACAGCTACATAAGCCAGTGCTTTGAAACCGTTGTCGATGAGGTAAAACAGGGTGAGACACTTTCAGCATCAGTACAGAGAACTGAAATATTTGAATCAATGTTCTGCTCACTTATATATGTAGGTGAGGAATCAGGTGCTCTGGACAGTATTCTTGAAAATGCATCAGGCTATTATGAAGAAGAAGCTGATACTGCTGTACAGAACCTTGTACACCTTATAGAACCTGTTGCCATTATATTTATGGGCGTTGTTGTATGTATGGTTCTTATGGCTGTATTTCCGGCACTTTATGGCTCGTTTGAAAATATTCAATAAAATTGAGAGGTGGATTAAAAAATGCTGTCATTTGATATTACTGATAGAAATATACGAATTATTAAAGGTACTGAAAGCGGCAATAAAATCCGAATCAGTTCCGCTGCAACCCTTGAACTCGATGAGGATATTATTGTAAACGGTTACGTTCAGGATATCCCCCGTGTCGCTACTCTTATAAACAGTGTACTTGCAACAAATAAAATGGCTGATAAGGAAGCTATTGTAAGTATATCCTCAAACCTTACAATATTTAAAGAGCTTCAGCTCGAAAAGACCAGAGAACAGGAATTTGCCAAGAACGTTAAGCTGGAAATGCAGAATGCTCTCGGACTTGATGATACATACTCCGTATCATATGTAATAGTAGGCGATACTGATGAGGAAACCGCTGCCGGAAGAGAAAATCTTGTTACCGTTCTTGCTACAGCCTGCCCCTATAAAATTATAGAATGTTATAAAAGTGTCTTCCAGATGCTCGGAATCTCACTTAAATCTGTAATGATTGGTTGTAACTGTATTACAAAGCTTCTCCTTGCAGATACAAAAATAAAATCAAAAATGCCCCTTCTGGCTGTCCAGATTGACAGAAACTTCATAAGTCTTAACCTCTATGAAAAAAGAGGCAAAAATGAAGACTGCCAGCTTGCATTCTCAAGATTCGCTTCAATCTCCGCTGAGGACTATGATGATTCAGATGACTATGTGTTTGAAGCTGTAGTTGAAAATATCTATCGTATGCTCCAGTTCCAGAGAAGCAGAAATACCGGCGAAACTGTTGAGAACGTTATATTCTACGGCGAAATCGGTGACAATGCTTATTATAAGCGTCTTGTCGATGAAATGGCTAAAATGGAACTCCGTGGAGATACACTTACTGCCCCCCCTCAGATTCACGGATATGATAACCTTAAATTTGAACTCTTTGCCAACGCTATCGGTGCAATGTTCAAGCGTAACAAGGAAACCGAAAAAATCAACCTCCTTGAAACCGATACTGTAAACAATAACAGAATTAAATCCGACGGTACATATAAATACCTCCTCCTTGGTGTAACTGCTGCGTGTGCTGCCGTTGTAGGAATTGCATGGGGTGTCCTGACAGGTATCAACGGCGGTATACAGAGCGATATTGATGACCTTCAGGCGAAAATCAATTCTCCTGAAACTGCTGCACAACTGAAGCTTTTTGACAATCTTACAACTATGGAGGCAGAAGTTGAATCATACCTCACATCTATAACAAATCTCAGTGACGCCTTCGATTCACAGCCTGTTATACTCGGTGACAAATATGATATTCTGGATAAGATAGTAAAGGAAGTTGCCGAATCTCTTGAACCAAAGGTAGAAAAAGCACGTGTAGTAAATCCTCAGTATGAAGGAAATGGTATGATTTCATTCAGCGTTCAGTGTACCGGTGTTGACTCACCTACACAGAAGCTTCCGGCAGATTTCGTTAAAAGCCTTCTTGAAAATGAAAAAGGTTATTTCGTTGATGTCGATTACTCAAATTACAGCGTCTCTGAGGTTGAGGAACAGAAGCAGACTACTGACCCTGCAACCGGTCAGACTACTGTAACAGGTACAGGGAAAAAAATCTCTACAGTCAATTTCTCAGTTACGGTTACTATGAAGGGCGAAAAATCTATTTATAAGCCTGAAAAAGCTGATGAAGAAAAAACAGATACTGAAACAGCAGACACTGAAAATACAGAAGGGGAGGCTGAATAATTATGAAATTAAATTACAGAGACCGAATCATTTTATTGATTGTAATTGCTGTTGTGATTCTTGCCGGAGGCTTCTTCGGACTTGTAAAGCCACGCTATAACGATATAAAAGAAAATAAGGCTCAGCGTGATACAATTCAGGCTGAATGGGACGGTCTGGATGCTAAAATTCAGCAGATTCCTACACTCAGGGACAGCATCAAGAAAACCAAGGCAAGTGCTGATGAGCTTACAAAAAAATTCTATACCGCTTCAGACTATACGGATAAGGACGGAAAATCTCTTCTGAATGACAGTAAGATTATAGGCTTTATGAAGCCTTATCAGCTCGATATGTATATGCGTACTATGATTGATGAAGCAAATCTTAAGGTTGTCAGCATGGAAGCTGGTGAAATCAGTGATACTACCCTTGATTACTATTATTATACCCCTGTTGTTCCAACTACTGCTATTCTTGACCTCGCTGACCTCAACGGAAATTATACGGCTGAAATCAATAAAAAGCTTGAAGAAAGCAATGCTATTTCAGAAAGAGTTCCCGAAAGCCTTTTTGTTCAGCAGTACGGTATAAGCGTTAAGGCTACAAAAGATGACCTCTGGGCATTTATGAAAACAATCTCTGAAAAGAATAAAGCTATAAGAATTGATTCTATAAGCATTGCAGATACCAATTTCGGATATGACCCTGAAACCGGTAAGCTTGCCACAGGTGCAGAAACTATGAAAAACAAGAACGGTGAGAATGCAGGTAAAGATTCAGGAATTTCACAGGCTACAATAGTTCTTAATCTCTATTCAGTTTATGAACTTGATGAACCGGTTCTCGAATAATCTGTTCTGGTTATGTCTTTGTTTCACTTGAAAGGTGGTAAGAAAAATGAAAAGACATTCCAAGCTTAAAGGTACGGTGCTTTTTACGGTTATATCCGTAATGTCGCTCCTTATCATCTTTCTTACGAGTACACTTGTGCTTGCTACATCAGCAAGCAACAGGTCTCATAAGAACTATTCTGCTTCACAGGCAGAATATACAGCACGTGCAGCTATAGACAGCTTTTCTCAGGCTATGGTACGTAATGTTGCAATAGCTCAGAGCGTTGTTAACCTTAACAGCTCAAATCCAACCCTGAACCCTACAGTTGAAATTGTCAGCTCTGATATGGGTAAGGTCGGCTATTACGATGAAGACGGAAATCTTGAAGAAAATAAAATTCGTGTCGAATATGTCGGCGATACCTATGTATATTCAGAAAATAAATGGGTTGCCCAGCAGGTTCTCAAAATTACTGCAACAGCAGTAGTAGGCGGTGAGGAAAGCACTGTTACTGCCTATATGAGAAAAAAAGCTCCTGATGAACCAAAGCCCCTTTCAATCAAGGGATTCCAGACACTCGGAGGAGGCGGATATACAACTACATCAGGATATATTTCAGGTGCTATTTCAATGGGTATAACTGATGAGCCTGCAAACAGAACATACGACCTCAGCAATGCTTCCGAATATAATACTGATATGTTTTTCGTCAACGGAAATCTCAATGTCAGCGGAAATGATATAAGAATAGATGCTACAAAAACAAATTCAGCATCAATTATTATGGGCGACCTTGTTATGCAGAATTCATTTCTTATAGATGTAAATTATCCGTATGCAACACGTGAGAATGCAAATGCAGGTACGCCGTGGAAATATGAGCTTACCCAGAAGGATATTCCCTATATTTATGTTGACGGCTCAATTAAACCAGGAACAGCTACAAATCCTTTTAAAGTACAGACTACCGGTATAGATACTGCAACTGCCAAGGCAACAAATTCCCCCTATAACGTTTTCTGCGGACATTTTGACCCGGATAACAGCTCCAACGGCGTATCAGTTGAGGGCGATATCTATATTATGGGAAACGAAAGCGGTGCTAAGGGAACAAGCTACTTCGGAAGAAAAAATCAGAATATGACTGAGCTTTATGCATGGACCAATTCTGTTCTGAACAGAACAGAAACTCAGTTCTATTCAAACGGAGGTAATCTGTATTCAAGAGATAATCTTCAGGTCGAAAATGCTCATATCAAAGGTGATGTCCGTGTAGACGGAGATTTCATGCTCGGTGACGGCGTTATTATTGAGGGCGACCTCGTTGTATCCGGAAGAATAAGAAAAACAGACGGAACAGAATTTAATTTCAGCCTTCCGGAAGATAAGAACATTCTTGTAAATGCAGTAGAGGGCAATATATATAATGGTACATCTGCGGTTTCAATTGAAGGCCTTGGCGACAGCTATCATGCACACAACAATACATATAATGAAGCCAACAATGTCAAGCCCGGATATGTAAGAGTCCAGAACTTTGAATACCCTAACTTTGTAAAGAATAATGCTGTATATGAGAGTATTGCAATCCCGAATATCCAGTATGCCAACTATGTTGATGATGTTCAGGCTGTTGGAATTGAAAGAGATGAAAATCAGCGTTATAATGAACCTGATTTCAAAATGATACAGTATTTTCAGACAGAATGGTGGCCTGAACCTAAATTTGCCGATAATGAAGGTCATACATACGGTGCTGATGATACAATCAGATATATTGATGTCAACGGCAATGAAGTCGAAAAATCTATTATGGATATTGACAGCTATCAGTGGGGAAGAAAAACCCTTTACAGTGCCGGAGGAAAGCTCTATGGATTTGAACCTTATGTTGAATCAAGAACCGGTGCAATTACATCAAAGCAGTATTCATATTATCTTATAAAAACAGATGGTTCATATGTCAGCACTCCTGACGGACATATAACTATTTATCAGGCTGATATAAACGGAAACAAATCAGATATACCAACTGATTCATTCAGTGTAATTTATAAATCTGATATGTACGGAAATCCTATAAACGAAACCACAACCGAAGAATATACTTACTATAAACCCGATAAGGACGGAAATATTACTCCCGAAGAAACCAGTGAGAAGATTTTCATCTACAGAGTTGATGAAAATGACAATATAACAGATGACATTGTCAGTGAATATGTAACCTATTATGAACCTGATGAAAACGGCAATATAACAGGAAACGTTACAACTGAACGTTCATTCCGCTTCAAAGCTGACAGATACGGAAACCCTACAGACCAGATTGCCTATGATTTGTATACATATTATAATGAGGCAGGCTCTGAAGTAAGTGAAAGCGAAGCTATTTCAACCACAGCTTTCTATACAAAGTGGTATTCTCCATATGAAACAACTTCTGATGAGGTTTCATATTATGATGTTGACCCTGATGCTCCTCCTGCTGAGGCTTCACCTGTAAATGATGCTGAAGGAAATTATACTCCTCAGTATCAGAACTGGATCAGAAGTCATGAAGTACCTTTGTCAAGTGTTACAATAACAACCAATATTCTCAAATATGATGATTACAGCGGTGGTGCATATCCCGCAAGTATGACCCGTGAGGCTATAAGAGGCGAATCAGAAGGCGGAAAATATAAAATTGTTTCAACTCTTGACGATATCAAGGAATCTATCGGCTGTTCTTCAACCAATACTTTTGATGAAAATACTTATTATAAAGAAGTTCCGAATGCAAATATTGTCGGCGGAAGATATGTCGATTTCGATTATGTCAGGGTAAGCGGTCACCATAACTATAACATAAGAAAGAATACTGTTATCACTACTGGTGAAACCTCAAACGGACCTGTTGTAATCAATATCAACCCCAGCGGAAATACATTGTGGATTGTTCTCGATAACTGCAATTTCGGAAACGGTAAGCACAGAATCGTTGTAAGCGGAAATGGTATTGTAAACTTCCTTATAAAGGATACATTGAATTTCGACGGAAATTCACCTGCCGGTATCTTTACAAAAAATGTATGGGATCAGATTGAAGCAGGCGGAAAGATTATCATAAGAGAAGATGACAAGCTGAATATAAACTATTACGGCACAGAAGGTTCTCACTTTAATATAGGAAATCAGACTGTATTGTGCGGAATCGCAAGATGTCCTTATTCTACTATCAATATAGGCTCTCAGGGCTGTCAGAAGGACTTTACATATATTGATAAAAACGGTAAGGTTATCGAATTTAATGCTTCTAATCCTATAGAAGCAAGAAAGAAAGGTGCTAACTGGATAGGAAATGCTCTCTTTAAGGAAATGGGAAGCAGTGCCAATAACTTCAGACTTCTTTATACAGGTTCAAGTGATGATGCAAGCAATGATATAGTTAATGCAACACTTGATACAACATGGACAGTCATGTATTATGATACATATTAAAAGGTGGTGCTGATATATGAAAAAGAAGAAAAATCTTAAAGGTATGACGCTTGTCGAGATTATTATATCCATGGCGGTTTTCGCTTTGCTTGGCGTTATTCTTTTAAGAATCGGCTGTGTAATTGACAGCACTACCAAAGCCGCATCAAGACTTAACAAAAGAGTTAATGAGCAGTCCCCTTATGCGGCTGCTCAGGTAACCCACTATGTTGAGTATGATGAATACGGAAATGCTGTCGTAAATGAACTTGACTCAACGCCCGTTGAAATTAATGTTTCAGTCAGCGATGAGCATGGAAATCTGAAATCCGTAACAATTGACGGTTCCCGATATGACGCCGAAGTAACAATCAATGCAAACCGCTACAGCACTAAAAATGCTGTTGCGGGCAATGCAAGCATTTATGATGCCAGCGGTGCCAACTCTGAGCATGACCTTAAATTCGTTCAGCTCGATAATACTATTATTCTCAGTAAAGCTGAGCTTGATGATGCAAATCCATCATACGATATTCCGGAACATGAAAAATCATATTCCTTCCCTGAGATGGAATGGGTCTCAAGTGCTGACGGTATCGCTACTGTAGACAGAAACGGTGTAATAAACCGTGTATCTGCAGGCGAATGTACAGTTTACGGAACAACTAATACTGGTATAACATATCAGGTTTCTGTGGAGGTTAACTAAGGAGAGAACTATGAAAAATAAGATTTTAAAAGGTTTTACCCTTGTTGAACTGATTGTTGTTATTGCTATTTTTTCAATCCTTATGACTGGTGCATTGGCTCTTGTTGACCCTTTTTAAAAAATCAATAAAAGCTCAAGCGATTTTGAAAAGACATATGCATATGTTGACAATATTCAGGATTATATAAAAACCTCTGTTCAGTATGCGGATAATATGTGGATTTATCAGGGTGGCTCTCCTGATCTGGACAGCGAAGCCTTTAATTATAAAGAAGCTTTCTATAAGAATATTATAAGCACAAAGAACGGTTCAAATCCTAAGCCTTCAAAATGTAAAATCCGTGTTATGACTATACTGAATAATGATACAACTATAAACGGAACACTTTATCCCAAGGGTCAGATTCTGATGCAGGACGTCAATTATTTGTCAAATGACGCTTCAGCTAAAAATTTAAATGCTCCTCAGCCTCAGCTTAATGAAACATTCTTTTCCGACAAGTACTGCTATGACTATATTATAAGTGCGTGTACTTATGTTGAAGACAATACAGATGAAAGCCTTGATGCAAACGGATTTGTATCGATTCCAGGTGATGCTGATGATATGATTATGATAAACAACCTCGCTCCTGAAAAGGCTGTAGCAGTTCCTCAGTCAATAACTGCCAGCAACCTTGGAATAGGTATTGTAACATATGATACAAGCAAGGATAAGAATGGTAACGACCGGTTTAAAAATATTGACGCTACAATGACATTGCCGGACGGTTCAGACAGAGCTTATGTTTACAGAGGTTATGAACGCTCAACAAAATACAGTATAGCAAATATTCCTCTCCTTAATATCATGAGAAGAAAAGGAGAAATAAATAACAGCTATTATGTATTCAAAAAAGATGAATACGGCAATGATACAAATGAAGTCGTAAAATACAGCAACGGTTCAGCTATCGTTTTCAAGCATAATATTGACGATATTACAATGAGCAGTAATGATAATATCTATATTATCTATTCGCTTAATGATGAAGTCAACGTTCCGCAATAATAAAGAAAAAGGCAGCAGTCAGAAAGCTGCTGCCTGATTTTTATTCAACAGTGAGAAGATTTATATACCAGTCTGCAATATTTTCTCCCCAGAGAGTCCCTATCGCAATACCTATTGCAAGATAAGGGCCGAATGCAAATTTTGATTCTCCGCTTATAAGCTTTATAACAAGTCCGGAAAGTGCGGCAATAATGATTCCCATAAAAGCCGAAACTATAACAGCCCGTGTTCCGATTACTGCACCTGCTGCCAGCATAAGAAGTGTATCACCAAGTTCAATTCCCCTTATACCTTCTTCACGGCATTTCGGCAGGCAGAATCTGCAAATCTCGCCGATTATGAAAAATGGCACGCTTATACATAATGCACCGATAATTCTGTCTTTAAGAGTAAGCGAATCTGTCAGAAATGCTGACGGTATCGCTAAGACAAATATTATTGCAAGTATTATCGGCTCCATTTCAAGCGTATCCCAGTCCATGAATCCCACTACTATAAGAAGCGAAAACATAACGCAGGTTATTATAGATTCAGCATTAAAATCCATTACCCAAAATACAAGCATATAGAGAAGTCCGTTCAGACATTCTACTATCGGGTATCGTGGTGAAATTTTCTCCCCGCAGGAGTGGCATTTTCCCCTCAGAAAAAGCCAGCTGAATACCGGTATAAGGTCGATAATTCGTATCTTTGTACCGCAGGTCATACAGTGTGAGGAACGCTTTATCAGAGATTCTCCTCTCGGAATCCTGATGATTACAACATTGAGAAAGCTTCCTATACATATGCCGAAAAGAAATACTATCAAGTAGAACATTATGTAAAATTGAGTGTCCATGAAATCACTTTTCAGTACATTTTCAAATTCCATATTGTTTTACCTCCTTAAAAAAATTTTTGATTGTGATGTTATTATAACATAATAAAGAAAAATTTACAAGTAAAAATAATGCAACCGGAGGTTTTTTATTATGAGAAATGTAAGAATAGGCGACTATCTTGTAGAAAAAGGTCTGATTACAGAGGAACAGCTTGAAAACGTACTCGCCGCTCAGAGAGAATCTAAAGGTACTAAAAAGTTCGGAGAGGTTATAGTTGAGCTGGGGTATCTTTCAGAAGTCAAATTCGCTCAGGCTCTTGCCGGAAAGCTTCATGTTCCTTATGTCGACCTTGCCAACTTTGAAATTGACGGCGAGGCTGTAAGAAAAGTTCCGGAAAGTCTTGCCAAAAAATATACCATTATAGCTATCAATATCAAGGGAAGACGACTTACAGTTGCTACTGATGACCCCTATAACTTCAATATCCTTGAGGACGTAAAGGTTATGACCGGTATGGATACAGACCCTGTCTTCGCTACAAAATCCGCTATCAATAAAGCTATAGGAAAATTCTATTCAATGCAGAATGTTGACAGCGTTCTTGAAGGCGTTCAGGCACTCAGCGATATGAATAATGCCGAAGATGATGAGGAATCAAAGGACAGGGTTGAAAGCGCTCCTATAGTTAAGCTTGCCACTACTATTGTTGAAAACTCCTACCGTGCAGACGCTACCGATATTCATATCGAGCCTTTCAAGACATATACAAGAATACGTATCCGTGTAAACGGTGACCTTGTTGAACTTATGAACGTTGCAAATGTTGTACATAATGCCCTTACAACACGTCTGAAGCTCATAAGCGGTATGAATATCGCTGAAAAGAGAGTACCGCAGGACGGACGCTTTACTCAGGTTGTTGACGGAACTACACTTGATGTCCGTGTGTCTTCGCTTCCGACTGTAAACGGCGAAAAAATAGTTATCCGTATTCTTTCAACCGGTCAGATTGCTCTCCGTAAGATTACCGACCTCGGTATGACAGAGTATAACTATCAGCTTTTTGAATCTATGATTAAGTGTCCTCACGGAGTTATCCTTGTAACAGGCCCTACAGGTTCAGGTAAAACAACTACCCTTTATGCTGCACTCGGTGAACTTGCTAAGCCTAATGTAAACGTTATCACTGTTGAAGACCCGGTCGAAAAAAATATTGACGGTATAAATCAGGTTCAGGTTAATTCAAAAGCCGGTATGACTTTTGCAGCCGCCCTCCGTTCTATCCTCCGTCAGGACCCTGATATCGTTATGATAGGTGAGATGCGTGACTCTGAAACTGCCGATATCGGTATAAGAGCCGCTATCACAGGACACCTTGTTCTTTCAACACTTCATACAAATGATGCCGCTTCCACTATCGTCAGACTTGTAGATATGGGAGTAGCTCCCTATATGGTTGCAACATCTCTTATAGGCGTTATTGCTCAGCGTCTTGTAAAGGTACTCTGTCCGGCGTGCAAGAAGGCAAGAATGTCTACTGATGAGGAAAATAAGCTTATGAAAATTGACCATTCTGTACCAATCTATGAAGCCTGCGGCTGTCCCTCATGCAATAATACAGGCTATAAGGGCAGAACTGCTATTCATGAAATTATTCACTGTACTTCAAATGTTTCATCAATTATCGCTCAGGGCGGTACTAAGGAACAGATTGAAGATGCTGCCAAGGCAAACGGTACAAGACTTCTCCGTGACAACGTTTCTGAACTTGTTCAGAATGGCAGTACTTCCATTGATGAGCTGGTAAGAGTTACCTATGCTATATAATTTTATTAAAGGAGGAAATTTTTTCAAATGGCTATTCAGATTAACAGAATACTGGACGAAGTAAGACTTCTTGGCTGTTCAGACCTGCACTTTACTGCCGGTATCGCTCCTGTTGTACGTCTTAACGGTCAGCTCAGAACTATGAGAACTCAGTATCCCGAAATGGACGAGGAAGAGATTCTTTCAATAGTAAACCAGATGACCAATGAGGCTCAGGCTAAAAGCGTCGCTCAGCACAAGGATACTGACTTTTCCTACATGACAAGAAGCGGTTATCGTCACCGTGTAAACGTTTACTTTCAGAGAGGACATACGGCTATAGCTATACGTCTTCTCAGAAACGATATTCCTACTCTTGACGATTTGGGACTCCCGCCG
Source organism: Oscillospiraceae bacterium (assembly GCA_029005335.1). Classification (GTDB taxonomy): domain Bacteria; phylum Bacillota; class Clostridia; order Oscillospirales; family Ruminococcaceae; genus Ruminococcus. The sequence goes on along the minus strand of JAQXFT010000123.1, from coordinate 1,061 downwards.
ATTCTTGCAGATTTTGCAATGCGTCCCAGAGGTCTCGTTCTTGTAACAGGTCCTACCGGTTCAGGTAAATCAACAACGCTTGCAGGTATGATTGACTATGTAAATCTTAACAAGTCGGCTCATATCATAACAATTGAAGACCCTATCGAATATGTCCATGAGCATAAAAGATGTATGGTAAATCAGAGAGAAGTCGGCGACGACGTCGGAAGCTTTGCACTTGCTCTGCGTGCCGCACTCCGTGAAGACCCTGATGTTATCCTCGTTGGAGAAATGCGTGACTTTGAAACTATAACTGCTGCGGTTACCGCTGCTGAAACCGGACACCTTGTTATGTCTACACTTCATACAACAAGTGCCGCTGATACTATAAACCGTATTATTGACGTTTATCCTGAACATCAGCAGAAACAGATTCGTACTCAGCTTGCAAATAACCTTGTCGGAGTTATCTCTCAGACTCTTATTCCTAAAAAGGACGGTTCGGGACGTGTTGCAGCACTTGAGGTTCTTAACGTTACCGACGCTGTTGCAGCTCAGATTCGTGATGATAAGGTACATCTTGTTCAGAATGCTATCCAGACCGGTAAGCAGTTCGGAATGGTTTGTCTTGATTTTGAGCTTGCAAGATTCGTTAAAACTAACGTTATTGCTGAAAAAGACGCTCTCGAAAAGTGTCAGGATAAACAGGAATTTTATCGTTATCTGCACGCTATGTAAATCTTTTTACTGCCGATTGTGCATTTTGACGAAAAAAAAGTCTGCTTAAACGTTTAAGCTTTCGTTTTCGTAAAACTTTGTTCATAATTCGTTTTTATTTTAGAAATCTATTGACAAAGCTTTTGTAATATGTTATACTAAGTACATACCAAGAACATAAAACGGTTAAGAGCTCGGCCGTTGTTCTTCAAGCTTTTACCGGTTCGGATTCCGGTTAAACATTCTATTAATTCTATAAGGAGGGTTTTCGGTATGAAAACTAAAAAGGTTAAGGGTTTTACCCTCGTTGAACTTATCGTTGTTATCGCTATCATCGGCGTACTCGCAGCAATCCTCGTTCC
>JAQXFT010000122.1 GCA_029005335.1 Oscillospiraceae bacterium | reverse complement strand
CATTGTTCAGCCATTTTGAGAAGTTATATCCCGAAACAAATTTTTCTTCTTTTTCATAGATTTCTTTATTATGTGCAAGATAAAAATTATAGATAAATCTGCATACACCAATTGTTCTGTGAATGATTTGCTTTTGTTCAGTTGTCGGAAAAAATTCTGTTTTATAGCTTTTCAGCATTTCATCACCTCATGAACATATTTTAACACTTTTCTGCACATTTGTCTATGTTTTTGACCTCTGTTTAATCCCTCCTTTTACTGCCATTTGAATTTGATTTTGCTTTTCGGACGATTCAGAAAAGCAAGCTTTTTCAGAATAAGCTTTTGCAGTGACGGCTTCCAGTTATTGGCAGAGCTGTAAATATATGCACCTATTCCGAGCCAGAAGGTATTATAATGAAGTCCTATTATGAGGTCATCAAGTATGCCTCTGCATGAAAGCACTGCCCATATTACAAGAAACCAGTAATCCTTTGCTTTTGCAGTTTTTATCATTGCAACAGTAAGTATTGCTGTCAGATATGCGAATGCTATTATTCCCGCTCTCTGTATCAGATTTATATAGATATTGTCAACATATAGATATTGTCCTTTAAGAGCGTTTCCTGATGAGTCCAGACCGTTTCCGACCCATTTTACGGGTTCACCGAAAAGTGATATGCCGAATTTTTTTATTGACTCTATAGTCAGAACGATGCGTTCCTCTGAAATATCGTTGATACGTCTCATCCAGTCAATATTTTTATCATAGAAGGCAATTATAAGAATACTTGCTGTCATGCAGATTATAAATGCAAACGCAGTCAGAAAGGCGAGAGGTCTGAACTTTTCAAATATCCTTGTCCAGTCAAGGTTAATCCGGAAAAGAAAAGCCAGAATAAGAAAGAACATGGCTGTAAAATAAGAAAGACGGGAATCCGTTTTTGAAAAAAGCCATGTATTCAGAACAGCCCAGAAAAGAATCTGTGTCAACGGCATAAAATCCTTTTTGACATATACCTGCAGGGCTGTGACATTTGCAAGAATCATTGCAGGTGGCAGTGCATAGGTAAAGCCGAGATATTCACGTATTCTTCCGTCGCTTCCGACTGAAACATAATTGTGGATAATTCCCAGCAATGCACTTAATACTACAAAGCAGAACATTGCAAAGGCAGTATAGCTCGCAAGATTTGCCGTTCTTTTAAAGTCAATATCCCTTGAGCAGTATATATATATCAGAAGCATTGAGGTTTTGAAGCCGAGAAATCTTGTACATATTGCAAAAAAGGCACATACTGCCAGCAGATGCAGTATTTCCTTCAGGTGATATTCGGTGAGATACAGCTTTGCAAGTTCATGAAAGAACAGCAGGGAGATACAGGCAAGAAGGCTTGCCTGAAATACTGCTCCCGGAATGTACTGACCATAGAAGGTCTTGTTGAAAATTGAAATTATAATATATATTGCCAGCGAAACAAAAAACGGAAAATGTATGTCCGGTTTTGGTAGGCGGATAGACATTTCTTTATTAACTCCTTACATAAGAAAGTCAGCTTTCCAACAATTTCCGATAAAGCGACATTACTTTTTCAGCATTAAGCTGTGCGGAGTAGCATTCAAGGGCATGTTTCTGACCCTTTTCAGCCATATCTCTTATACAGCTTCTGTCTGCGAAAATATTTTTCAGCACCTTATACAAATCGTTGTAGTCACCGTTTTTAAACATATAGCCGAATTCTCCGTTATTCAGAATCTCCGGAGTAGCACCCGAATCACTTCCGACAATCAGACAGCCGGACATCATTGCTTCAACGGTTGTTCTTCCGAATGCCTCGGCGTTTGAACTCATAATCATTATATCGGATTTACGGTAGAATTTCTGCACGTCCTTGTGAATACCATGAAAAGTGATAAATTCATCAAGCTGAAGCTTAGTGCAGAGATTTTTATAGGAAGCTTCCTTTGTTCCCGAGCCGACGAAATTAACATGAAAGTTTCTGATACCGCTTTTTATCAGAAGTCTGCACGCCTTTATAATTATATCCTGACCTTTTCCGCCGTTCATATTTCCTATGCAGAGCAGTGATATATCAGGATTATTCTGTGAAAACTGTTTTTTGTAATAATATATTGCAGGGTCAAGTCCGTTTGAAATTTTTACGAGATTTTTTATTCCGGACTTGTATTTTTCGGCTATGCAGTCTGATATTGCAACGACGGCATCAGCCTTGTTGATAAGCTTAATGCAGTCCTTACTGCAGAATTTGTTGTGCTGGTCTTCCTCAAGAAGCTCTCTGAGATGCCATACAGAAAGCGTATGTGTTCTGAGAGCAGCTTTCTGACCAACATATATATATGAAGTATTTGAATGAAGAATATCAATATTTTTTTCACGTATTATTTTTTCAATTTTTCTTACTGCAAAGGCGTTGATTATTTTTTTGACAAGCTGACGAAGTTTTTTACCTGTCGTCCATTTTACATCGACAGGAACAATCCAGCCATAGGATTTTGCATATGTATATTCAATCCCGAGCTTTTCAAGAAGCTCATAGCCGTTGCCCTTTCTGGGAAGAACAACCATTGCATGAAAATCGGGATTTTCATTGATAAGCTGGCAGAGCTTTGCCATACTCTGAAAAGCTCCGCTTGCCTGTGTATTGTCAGAAGCTGCAAATAGGATTCTGTACATATAAAAATTATCCTTTCAGAAGTTCTTCAAGTCTTTTGCCGGTTATAAGGTCAGTCCTTATACGTGATACGTTTTCAGTCATTTCAGCATATTTTTCCGGAGTGAGTTCCGCAAGCTTCTTTTCAAGTTCCCTGAGTGAATCTACGGCGATACCTACATTTTTTTTGGTTACGAACGGAGCAAGAGCTGATTCTGACCATACTATTACAGGTATTCCTGCTGTCAGATAGAGTGAGAGCTTATGCGGATTATTGTACTTCAGATAATTTCCGAATGTTCCGCTGCAGGTATCTGTTGAATCTCCGTCCCATACAAGTCCGAAATTTCCTTTAAGGTTTTCGATAAGTTCTTCCGGCAGAAACTTTCCGAAATACTTCAGGTTTTCTGCACCCTCATCTGTAAAGCCGACTCCATAAAGATTGAATTTTAATTTTTTCAGTTCCTTCAGCTTATATATATATGCTGTTTTGTTTTTATCGAGATTTCCGGCAATTATAATCTGCGGTGATTCAGAGTATTCCGGCTTTTCGACTTTTTTATCATAGAGATAATAAAACGGACCTAAAACTGACAGCTTGTTTTTTATAGCTGTATTCAGTGAAAATATTTTTGCCATTCTTTTATTATGTACTATTATCCGGCTTGCGTTTGAAAATTTTTTAAATTCCCTGTTTGCGTTATATGACATGGATTTTTGAAATACGTCATCATTTCTCATAAAAAGAATATCATGTATGATTATCTGAATATCATACTTACGGATTTTCTGACCCATATTCAGTATAAAAAAGAGTACATCATTTACAATCGGCGGAAAGTAGGGATATTGAATAAGGATTCTGTCGCCCTTTCCGGCTTTGAGAGACAATCTTAATGAGTTGAAAATCAGCTCAAAGATAATTTTTGGCTTTGATACTCCGCTGTGATAAAGCGGTTCATGCTTATAACCGGCTCTGACAGCTATTGTAATAGTATCATTTCTTGCCTTGTTGGTGGCATTGAAGGCATTTTTATTATTTTTATTTGTATATTCTGACAAAATATAATCCATTATACTTCTTCTCCTTGTTTCATGCCTGATTTTTTTATATAGAAATTCTGCAGGAATCCGGCAGTACTCTTTACATCAAATCCGGATTTTATTATATATTTCTGCATATTCTTATGGCAGTATTCTGATTTGAGGGCTTTTTCAGCGGCTTCTGACCATTCAGAAGCACCTCTGCTGAGCTTTACATAGTGTATCAGCGGAGATACCTTTGCATCAAGTGATACACCGTCAGATGCTATTACAGGTATTCCGGCTGCCTGAGCTTCAACAGCAACGATTCCCAGTCCCTCAAAAAGTGAAGGAAGCAGGAATATATCCATTGCCTGATAAATACGGTTCATGTCCTTTCTGTTTCCCAGAAGCATTACACTGTCATCAAGTCCGAGTGCTGAAATCTTTTCACGAATCTGGTTTTCGAGGTCGCCTGAACCGACAAGTATCAGAACTGAATTGCTGTGTTTCTTTTTGAATCCGGCGAATACATCGAGAAGAAAATCATGATTTTTCTGAGCATGAAATCTTCCGACGTGTCCGACTGCAATACGGTCTCCGATTCGGAGTTCTTTTCTTACATCATCTCTTACAGTCGGATTTGCGGTGAATTTTGAGGAGTCGATAGCGTTGTTGAGGACATGAAATTTTTTTGAATGGAAAAGATATTTTCCTGCTTCCTTTGAACAGGCGAACAAATCTGTTGCATATATGGGGTAAAGCTTCTGCATTATACGTTTAAGGAGATATTTGGAATCACGGACTGTTTCATTATTGTGGGAATGAGCGATTCTGACCGGTACACCGCATTTATGTGCAGTCCTCAGGCAGAAATATCCGATTGTAAATGCATGGACGTGGACAATCTGATATTTATATTTTCTGAGAATATCTTCGAGCTGTTTCTGGAATCTGAATATATTTTTATCATTTCTGACATTTGAATAGAATATTCTTCCGCCCATACTCAGAATTTCGTCGTCATAAAACTGTTTGTCAGGGTATTCGACTAAAAAATCAAACTGTATTTTTGTGCGGTCGATATTTCTGTAAAGATTCATAAGCAGAGCCTGAGTTCCTCCGGCTTCCATTCTTTGCAGAATATGCAGGATTCTGACTGTTTTTTCCATAGATTTAAACCACCTTTATATTTTGCAGTTTTCAGCCCTTGAGTATACGCTTTATTTTCTGAGGAATAAGCGTTTTTACAAGACTTGAATATTTTCTGAGTCCGATATTTTTATTGAAGCGTTCTTCGAGAGCCTCCCAGCCCTCTCTTGTATATATTTCAATTATTTCGTTTCTTTTTCCGGAATTGCTTGGTTTTTTCAGCTGGGAATTTCTTGCCGAAGCGGACTGAAAATCTGATTTTCTGAAATCCGCACATTCATGATAGCTGTTTATGAAATCAACGCCCTTTTCAGTATTGGCAATTACGACGGAAATACCGTTTTTTTCGTTCCAGCCGTCTTTCCCGAGATATTCGGGGTGAGCCTTTTCGATACCCCAGTAGTCACCTAAAGTAATATCTGCCGGACGGTGTTCGCAGGCGTATTTACATTCGTAACAGCATTCACGGTAAATCCAGCCTGCTGAGAAGTAATATAAATAAGGGGAGGCACTCTGCCAGAGCTTCTTTTTGAATCTTGAATTGTTTTTTTCAATAATTACGCTTCCGTTTATTCCCCAGCCGATTGATTTGTCTCTGAAAGAGAATTTTTTTATTTTTCCGTTTTCTTTTTTTTCGATTGAAGCTATATATTCAGTAAGCATACGGTTGTTGGGAACGCCGTGGCAAATCAAATCTGCTGTAATCAGATTTTCATAATCCTTTCCGAGAAATCCATACAGCCCTGCAATCTGACACGGAGTTCCCGAATAGAATACTTTTTTTCCGTTGTCAAGGAGCTTTTTTACCTCTGAAAAGGTTTTACCTGTACTGCTCTGGACATACTTCGAGCCTTGAATCCTTTTAAGTGAATCGGTATTATCAGCCCTGATATGATTTACTTTCCAGTTGCTGTCAAAAGCAGCTCCGAAGACAATACCGCCGTTTTTTATAAATTGTCCTGCCAGTGATGCAAATATTCCTCCCGAGGCTGAATGACGGTTGACTGACGGATTTTTTCCGACAGCGGCAAAGGTTCTGAGGGGATTATTTTTTATTTCAGTATTCTGAAAGGCACATACTGTCCTGCATTTTTTGCATTTTATACATAAATCGTTATTTATATGCGGATAGATGAAGCCTGATTTATCCTCCTGCATTGATATGGCATTCTTAGGGCATATATTCGCACAGGCACCGCACCCGCAACAGTTCTTTTTATCCGTGTATAAAACAATTTCAGACAGCATTTTCAATTCCTCACTGATTTAATCTGAGCTTTCAGATATTCATAGGTATGCTTGCGTTCCTGAGCGATTATTTCATCTGTTTCACTGAATGAAAAATCCTTTTCAAGCATTTTTCCAAGCATTTTCATATTATCTATTTTTCTGTTTCCGAGATGAAGTCTTTCCAGCAGGTCTCCCAGCTTTTCGGAATTTCCGTATCCGCTTTTTCTTACAAGTGAGACGAACGGACGGTGAGTGATTACCGAGAGAATAGTTCCGTGAAAAGTGTCGGTAATTACTGCATGGGCATGCTGAAAATAAGCAATTACTTCAAAGGGGGAACAGTCAATGAATTTGTCACAGCAATTCTGAACGCCTCCTATACAGAAGACCTTCAGATTTTTACGGTCTGCATATTTTCTTATAAAATGACATTCTTCCTTTGTAAATCTTCCGGAATATCCATAAAGGATTATGTAATCCGATTCCGGAACGCTTTCGGGAATATGCCTGCATTTTCCGATATAGTCATATGCAAGAACAGGGTCGAGATTATATACCGGTTTTTTTCCGGTAAGCTTTTCGACAATCTGACCGCTGTTTGCGTCACGGACGGAGACAGCGGAAAATTTTTTGAGCCAGCCTGCGACCTTTTCACTGACGTTGTATTTTTCAAGCTTTTCAAGTGTAGTGTTTCCGAATGAACCTGCATAGCTGATAACTTTTTTTGCATTATTGTCTGCTCCGAAAAGTTCCGGAGAAAATCCGACGTTTGTATTATTCTGAACGCAGTTGAATACCTCATCACTGCCAATGACAAGAATATCAAGCTCGGGCGAATAGTTCATATTTTCATTTATTTTCAGATACGGATAGTAATTTTTTGCATAGTTTTTTTTATATTTTATAAAGCGTATTTTTTCTTTCAGGGGGGCATCATATCTGAATACTTCGGTTACCTTTGAAATTTTTCTGGAAATTCCCGTACCGCCGTCCGGAGGAATAAGGCATTTTCCGGCGTGGTAGTCTGCAAATTCGACACGGCAACCCAGTTCGGAGAGAATCTGTTTAAGACCATATGCCTGCAGAAAAGAGCCATAATTATAGATTCTCTGCATGGATAATATACCTGCTTTTATCATTTTTTCCCTTTCTTTCTGAACATACCGGAAACTATTTTTTCAAGCTCACAGTTGAATTTTACGTTATTGCTTTTCATTCCGGCGGGCATTGATTTGATTATATTATCGTAGTTCAGGATAGTTTCTCCGAGCTTTTTTATATCCTCAACTACTATGATATTTCCCTGCCTTTCGGCAACTGCATTTGAAAATTCCACCTGATGGTTGTTGACGTGTTCGTTGTATCTGAACTGTCTGGGAACGACAACCGGAATTTTTCCAATCTGGAGGGGCATTATGAAGCTTGAAGGGCCTCCGTGAGTTATCACAATTCTTGCTTCAGAAATCAGCTCTGTCATTTTTTCATAGGGATAAAGCTTGCTCCATTCACAGAACTGCGGTTCATAAGTAGAAAAGCCGGTCTGTATTATAATTTCCTCATTGATTCTGCCATGCTTTTTCAGCATATCCATATATTTTACCAGTCTGTTAAAAGGCTGTTCATGAGTTCCAACTGTAACAAAAATCATATTTCAATACTCCAGACATCAAAAAATTGAACCTAAGTTTTTTGCCTTAGGATAGACCTTTTTCATTTCTTCCCATTCAACTATAAATTCGTCGGTAATGGGATAAACAAGCTTTCCTGTGAGTGTAGGCTTATCTATCCGGTCGAATACTTCTATGTATATCACCTTTGCACCGAAGAGCTTTCCGAGATAGAAAAAGGGTACAGCTACAGCCGCACCTGATGAGATAATCAGGTCGGGTTTTTCTTTTTTCAGTATTTTCCATGCAAGGACAGTATTTTTTATAAGATTTTTTATATTCCGGTTTGTAGGATAATGGCAGGGATACATTTTTTCACCTTTCAGTATACTTCTGGCATCTTCCTTATCGAATGTGACCCAGAATCTTTCTTTATCCTTCCAGAATGGCTTCAGCATATATAAATGTGTCAGATGACCTCCGCTTGAACCTACCAGAGCTACTTTCAAAATTGCACACCCCATTAATTTTATTTTAGTTTCATTATACAATGACGGTATAAAAATGTCAATAATTTTTTCAAAATTTCAATAATTCGTCAAATAGCCAAAATGAATAAAAAAGAGTATTGGATAACCTGCATAAATACAATTGTTTATTTTTATCATTATTGCCAAATTGTGAAAATATCCGTCTCCCGATTTATCAGGGGACGGATTTTGTTTTGAATATTCGTTCAGTCTCTCTTGAAAATGTCTCTTGTATAGACTTTTTCCCTTATATCATCAAGACAGCTGTCATAGCGGTTTGCGATAACTGCGTCGCACTGTGATTTGAATTTATCCAGATTATTGACAACGAGGCTTCCGAAGAATGTATCGCCGTCCTTAAGGGTAGGTTCATAGACTATAACCTTTGCACCCTTGGCTTTTACACGCTTCATAACGCCCTGTATTGAGCTTTGGCGGAAGTTGTCGGAATTTGATTTCATTGTGAGTCTGTATACTCCTATTGTAACGCTTTTTTCTTTTCCGCTATCGTAGGTATTATCTTCTCCGTAGCTGTAATATCCGGCTTTTCTGAGAACTCTGTCAGCTATAAAATCCTTTCGTGTTCTGTTGGATTCGACTATAGCTCTTATTAAGTCTTCCGGAACGTCCTCATAGTTGGCGAGAAGCTGTTTTGTATCCTTTGGCAGACAGTATCCGCCGTATCCGAATGACGGATTGTTATAATGTGTACCTATTCTCGGGTCAAGGCAGACTCCGTTTATAATCTGCTGAGTATCAAGACCTTTCATTTCAGCGTATGTATCAAGCTCATTGAAATATGATACTCTCAGGGCAAGATATGTATTTGCGAAGAGCTTTACGGCTTCAGCTTCTGTAAAGCCCATAAAAAGAGTGTCAATATTTTCCTTTATTGCACCCTGCCGGAGAAGCTCTGCAAATTCGTGGGCTTTGCTTACAAGGCGTTCATCATTCATATCTGTTCCGACTATAATTCTGCTGGGATACAGATTATCATAAAGAGCCTTTGATTCTCTTAAAAATTCCGGACTGAATATAATATTTCTGCTTCCGGTTTTTTTTCTGATTGATTCCGTATATCCTACCGGAATAGTTGATTTTATTACCATAATTGCTTCCGGATTATATTTCATAACCAGATTTATTACATTTTCGACGGCTGATGTATCAAAGAAATTCTTTTTGCTGTCATAGTTTGTAGGAGCTGCTATGACTACAAATTCGGCATCGGTGTAAGCTTCTTCAGCGTTAAGGGTTGCTGTCAGGTCGAGTTCTTTTTCAGCAAGATATTTTTCTATATATTCGTCCTGAATAGGTGATTTTCTGTTATTTATAAGCTCTGTCTTTTCAGGTATGATATCCACCGCTGTAACTTTATTGTGCTGTGCAAGAAGAACTGCTATTGAAAGTCCGACATATCCTGTGCCGGCTATTGCTATTTTATGCTTTTCCAATTTAAAAATCCTCCGCAATCTGAATATAATTTTGTTTTCATTATATCATGTACTGTAATCACTGTCAATAATTTTTGCAATTTTCCAATAATCTGTCAAATATTGAATTTTTTGCAGAGAATAAACAGGATAATATGTACAAAAAAATATGTGGATTTATATTGAATTTTACTATTTGCTGTGCTGATTATTGTAAAGCAGAAAAAAATTATCGAAAAACGATAAAAAGATATTGACAAATGATATTTTGTGTGATATAATAACCGTATCAGAAATATTCGGAGGAGATATATTTTTATGTGGAATAAGACAAAATCACTTTTACTTTCGAGAGTACTCACATGGATTTCAGCTTGTATAGTTTTGATACTGACTTTTTTCGTACCGGAATTTTCTGTATGGTATGACAAGTCATTTTCTCATGATTACGGATTTTTTTCTGATTCAAGCGTTGTAGTTCCTATGTGCGTTATACTTTATATCTGTGAAATATTTGCATTTGTTGTGTTGTATTCGCTTCATGTTCTGCTTTCCAATATAAGCAGAGAGCAGGTTTTTGTTGAACGGAATACAGCTTGTCTGAGGCATATTTCGTGGGCTTGTATGTTTGCCGGAGTTGCATTTTCAGTTCTTGGGTTATGGAGATTTATTTTTCTGCTTGCCGGATTTCTTGCTATAATGTTCGGACTTATTATGCGTGTCCTTAAAAATGTATTTGAAAAGGCTGTTGAGATAAAATCCGAAAATGATTTTACAGTCTGACTGGAGGGTAAAAAAATGCCTGTTGTGATAAATCTTGATGTTATGATGGCTAAACGCAAAATATCCTCAAATGAGCTTGCCGAAAGAATCGGAATTACTCCGGCTAATCTGTCCGTACTTAAAACCGGAAAGGCTAAAGCTATAAGGTTTTCGACTCTTGACAGGATATGCGAGATTCTGGAATGTCAGCCGGGGGATATTCTTGAATGGAGAAGTGATGATGAATAGAAAAAAATACCTTGTTATGTTTATGATATTTCTGATTATGGAGATATTTATCGGATTGTATGCACATGGCTGGCTCAGATATTACGGAGGAGATATTCTTATAATGCCGGCAATGTATTTTTTTATAAGGATTTTTACTGAGAAATTTAATAGATTATTGCCTCTGATATTGTTTGTATTTGCGTGTTCTGTAGAGTTTTTGCAGTATCTCGATATATGCGGTATACTCGGAATCGATAAAAAAAGCCTTCTCGCCGTGATTATAGGAACAAGCGGAACATGGAACGATATTCCTTGTTATCTGGCAGGAACGCTTCTGATATATATTATAATATTTTTGCAGAGAGGTGTTAATTATGGAAGAATTTCCCGAAGTTTCAAAAAAAGTCAGTGAAGATGATACACATAAGTTCAGCCGTTCGGAATTTATATTATCGTTTGCAGTTGCATTGCTCGCATTTGGATTTGTAAGGTTTGTGCTTTTCAATCCGACGGGATTTATAACTACGGGATTGTATATTGCAATAATTACATCTGTAATAATTTTTCTGAAAAAAAAGAAATTCCGGATTTCAGGGATTAACAGATTTATTGCGGTTATTCTGTATCTTTTCAGTACGGTTTTTTCGATTACCGATAATAATTTTATCAAGATTCTTGATGTTGTATTTCTTTTCGGCACAGGTGCATATTTTATATACTCTGTTACAGCACAGAAAAATCAGCTGGAACGCTTTCTGCCGTTTGCAATGATTAAAGCGTTGCTTGAATATCCCTTTTCAAAGTTCGGAATACAGTCAAAGGTTATAAAATCAGCTGTCAGGAGTTCGGGATTCGGAAAAAATCTTGCTATGATATTTGCAGGACTTCTTATAACTGTACCTGTTACGGCAGTGGTAACGTCCCTGCTTATGTCGGCAGACAGTAATTTTTCAGATATGCTTACGGGATTTGCTGACAGATTTGCTTACGGAAATACAGGGATTCTTATAGCACAGATTCTGATTGCAATACCGTGTTCGCATTATCTTTTCGGAATGATTTATTCAAATGTTTCCCGTGAGGGTCTGAATGTTCTTGATGAGGAGTACTGCAAATCATCAATAGCTGATATGCGGTTTATGAACAATCTTATAATATATACTGCTGTAACGCCTTTATGCTTTTTGTATGTTCTGTTTTTTATATCGCAGGCAGGATATTTTCTTTCAGCTTTCGGAGGAAATCTGCCGGAGGGATACAGCTATGCAGTCTATGCAAGAAAGGGATTCTTTGAGCTTTTTGCTGTATCCCTTATAAATCTCGGAGTAATTTCAATTACAAATATTATCGCTAAGAACGGCGGTAAGAATAAGCCTCTTACTCTTAAAATATACAGTATAACGCTTTGTATCTTTACGCTTGTACTTATTGCGACGGCAATCAGTAAGATGGTTATGTATATAGGTGAATACGGACTCACACAGCTTCGGGTATATACAACATGGTTTATGATTCTGTGTGCATTGATATTTGTACTCATTATAATAAAGCAGATTTATTTTAATTTTCGTATTGAAAAATGGGGAATGATATTCTTTACTGCTATGTTCGGAATACTCTGCTTTTCACGTCCTGATGCTCTTATTGCAAAATATAATATTGAGATGTATAATTCCGGCAGACTTGAGGAACTTGATACTTCCGCAATAATAGAAATGTCAGATGACGCTGTGCTTGAATATATAAGGAGCCATCCGGATATACAGGATATTCAGCCCCGTGAGGATTATGAAAAGTATAATATATCTTCTCTCATTCTGAATAGCTGTATTGAAAGTTAATTCTGCTTGTTTTTGCTGAATACATCTGCTACTTCTGAAATCGTTATATAGGCGGAGGGGTCAATATTATGGATAATGTTTTTCATTTTTCCAATCTGAAAACGATTTACTATGAAATATATCATAGTTTTCGGCTGGTCGGAAAAACAGCCCTTAGCCTCTATGCTTGTAACACCACATTCAAACGCATCTGAAAGAGCCTTTGATATTTTCTTTGGTTCGGTAGTAATTATAATCGCTGATTTTGAACGCTCCAGACCTTCAACTATATAGTCGAGTGTTTTAAGAGCCATAAAGTATGTTATTATCGAATAAAGCGGAAGAATCCAGCTTGATGTAACTATTCCGCATATTATGTACAATATGACGTTGTATGCCATTACAAATGTTCCGACAGATATTCCTATACGCTTTGCAAAGATTACTGCCATTACTTCAATTCCGTCCATAGCTCCGCCGAATTTCAGTGCAAGACCGCTTCCCACACCTGATATGATTCCTCCGAATATTGAGCAGAGCAGTAAATCCCTTTCCGCAAATGGCGAGGAATTTGCGACATCTATCGGCAGTACATCAGTTATAAGCCACGCTCCGAGAGAATATATTGCTACTGAGTATATTGCATATACTGTAAAGGCTTTTCCCTGCTTTTTAAGTCCATATAGGAAAAGAGGTATATTGAGTATCAGGAGAAATACTGACAATGATATTCTGTTGTTTGTTATTCCGGATAAAAGCATAGATGTTCCTGATATTCCGCTGTCATAGAGCTGTACAGGCGTAAGGAATACTGTTATTCCGAATGCGTTTACAAGTCCGGCTATCGTCAGAAACAGAAAGTTTATCGGTTTAAGATTCAGGTCGGGTACTCTTATGCGGATTTTCCTTTTCATATATATTCCTCCTGTGTGATATTATTATGATAATATTATATCATAATCAGGGAAATTTTTCAATATATTATAATATATAAAAAACCGGACATTTTGCTGTCCGGTTTTGTGTTATTTCTGTTCTTTCTGCATTTTAACGCTGAATGTAACTGTTGATATCATATATATCAATACTGCATATATGCATACTATAAGCATTGATTTCCCGAAATCGTCATATACTCCGTTCAATGACATTCTTCCTATTCTTACAGCATGGTAGAACGGTAAAACCTCGCATATTTTTTTCAGCCCTCCCGACAGATTTTCAATGTCCATCCAGATTCCTCCGAGAATACATGAAAGAGTTATTACTATTGAACACAATGCCGGTGCAGATTTGTCGTTGAAAAGACTTCCGAAAAGCAAGCCGAAGCCTATAAACATTACCTCCGGCGGAATAAGCACAAAACCTGATATAAATATTCCTGATATGCTTATTGCTTTTCCGAGAATAAGGCTTATTATAAATGATGCTATGTAAGTTATAATGCATTGTACGATTGCGATTATTATAATCGGAAGCGTATAGCCGGTTATAAATTCAGAAGGCTTCATAGGTGAAGCATAAAGCCTTGTCAGAAATGCTCCGCACCTGTCTTTTGAAATCTGCAAAGCTGTGAAAAGCATTATAAAAGTCATTCCGAAAACTGCAATTCCTGATGAGAGGTTTTCTATATTGAATATGGTCATACCGGCTTCGGCAGGTATGCTTTTATTTACAATACTCATGATTATAAGCATTATAACGGGAAATCCCAGACAGAATATATAGCTTAAAGGGTCTCTTAAAAGCTCCCTGAAGTTTCTGCCTGCAAATACAAGAGTTCTCATGATGTTATATACTCCTTCCGGCAATCTTTATGAATGCGTCTTCGAATTTTTCACAGCCTGCGGAATCCTTTAATTCCTGTGCAGTTCCGAGAGCCTTTATATTTCCGTCTGTCATAA
Source organism: Oscillospiraceae bacterium (assembly GCA_029005335.1). GTDB lineage: Bacteria > Bacillota > Clostridia > Oscillospirales > Ruminococcaceae > Ruminococcus. The sequence continues at coordinate 780 of JAQXFT010000122.1, read as the reverse complement.
TTGCAATGCGGTCGGAAAGTGCCTCTGCTTCTTCGAGATAGTGAGTTGTAAGGATTATAGTGATTCTGCCTTTTAGTTTTGATATAATACTCCATAGTTCACGCCTTGCAAGAACATCAAGTCCGAGGGTAGGTTCATCAAGAAATAAAACCTTTGGTTCAGTTATCAGTGCCATTGCTATACTTAATCTTCTCTGCCAGCCTCCGGAGAGTAGTTTTGCTTTTTTTCCGGATACTTCGGAAAGCGAGAAATCTTCAATCATTTTATCGGCTTTTTTAATGCGTTCTGATTTGCTGTATCCGTATATTCCGGCTATGAATATCAGATTTTCCCGTACTGTCAGATTAGGTGCAACAGCAGTTTCCTGAGTTGATATATTTATCATCTGCTTGACTTCTGAGGCATTTTCTGATACGCTTTTGCCGTATATGAAAGCTTCTCCGGAAGTTGCTTTTGAAAGGCATGAAAGGATTCTCAGCGTTGTAGTTTTTCCAGCACCGTTTATTCCAAGAAGTCCGAAAAGTTCGCCGACCTTTATTTCAAGGCTGATTCCGTTTACAGCAGTTTTTTCACCGAATTTTTTAGTAAGGTTTTTTATTTCAACTGCATTCATTATTTATCGTCCTCCTCAGAAGTTATTTCCTTTGAATTTAATATATCATGTGCAAAGTCAAAAAGACTTTTGCTTTTTACAAGTGCTATTCCTGTTTCTTCATCGCCAAGCATTAAAAGTCTGTCGCCTTTTGAAAGTCCGAATACTTTTCTTGCTTTTTTGGGAAT
>JAQXFT010000121.1 GCA_029005335.1 Oscillospiraceae bacterium | reverse complement strand
ATACCGTGAAACTTTTGGAATATCCTGTATATCCGATGTCATAGTAAGCAAGACCGACAAGGCAAGGGAAATTTTAAGCACAACTTCATGCACTGTTTCACAGGTTGCCGTTATGTGCGGTTATGACAGTGACGAACATTTCATGCGACAGTTCAAAAAGGTTGTCGGAGTTACTCCGACAGTATACAGAAAAAATATTCAGGGATAATTTCTGAATAGTATTTTCGTATTAAAAAAATGTAAATTTCTATCAGTTTTCATATTTTTCTATTGACATTAAGGAAAAATATGTTATAATAAAACATATAAATTATCATCGGAGGTTTTTAAAAAATGGGTTCAAAGAAATTTTTGAAGAAATTCAGCTCTGCTGTTATGGCTTCTGCACTTGCATTAAATACACTTGCAGTCGTTCCCGTATTTGCAGAGGGCGGAAAATATGAATTTGAAGAAGGTACTCTTGTTGACGCTAAGGCTTTTGACGGCGATAAGGACGGAAATGCTGTTGCCAATTCAAGCGGTCAGCTTGTATTTCTTCAGGACGCCGGCGAAACTGCTACCGTTACTGTAAATGTCAAGGAAGCAGGTATGTATACTCTCACAATCGCTACATATACCCCATACGGAGCAAAAACTCACAATCTTCTTATCAATGACGTTGACCAGGGTCAGATTTCATTCGTTGAAAATACAGAGGGCGTTGTTGAAACTGAGTTAGGAAAGTTCAAGCTGAATGCAGGAGATAATACTATTACAGTAAAGTCAAGCTGGGGCTGGACTTATCTTGACTATATCAGGGTTGATACTGCTTCACTGCCGGCAATTACATCATCAAACAAGCTTTCGGACAGCAAGGCTATTTCCGCAACACAGTCACTTATGAATTATCTTGCTGATGTTTACGGCAAGCATATAATATCCGGTCAGCAGGAAATCTATCAGTATGGCCCTCACGACTTTGAATGGGAATTTGAGTACATCAAGGAAAAAACAGGCGAATATCCGGCAATCAGAGGATTTGATTACGGCAACTTTACCTGCCCTGCATTCGGTAGTGATGACGGTTCAACAACCCGTATTATTGACTGGGTAAAGAATAAAAACGGTATAGCTACATCTTCATGGCACCTTAATGTACCGACCGATTTCGCAAGCTATACAAGCGGAAGCAAGGTTGACTGGTCACAGACAACATACAGTGAAAAAACAGATTTCTCACCCTCAAAGGCTGCTACACCCGGAACAAAGGAAAATGAATACTATATGCAGGCTCTGACAACTCTTGCAGCAGAGTTCAAGAAGCTCGAAGCTGAAAATATTCCGGTAATCTGGAGACCTCTCCACGAAGCTGAAGGCGGAGGCGGTGAAACAGGTTCATGGTTCTGGTGGGGCAGAGAAGGCTCTGAGGCTTATAAGAAACTCTGGATTTATACATATAAGACACTTACAGAGGACTTTGACTGCCATAACCTTATATGGGAATGGAACAGCTATGCTTATGCTACATCTAAAGACTGGTATCCGGGCGATGAGTATGTAGACCTTATAGCTTATGATAAATACAACTGCACTGACTGGTCATCAGGAAATCCTGTGCTGATTCATAATGACAGTGCTATAAGCGGTACTTTCTATAACCTCGTAGATATGTATGAGGGCAAGAAAATGATAGCTATGTCTGAAAATGACAGCATACCTACTCTTGAAAATCTGCTTACAGAAAAAGCAGGCTGGCTCTATTTCTGCCCATGGTATGACGGTGGCTCAGATAATATAAACTTCCTTTCAAACCCTGTATTCAATACTGTTGAAGATTTGACAACGATGTATCAGAGTGATTACTGCATTTCTCTTGATGAACTTCCTGAGAATCTTTACAGCTATGAATCATCAGGAAATACAGACCCCACAGACCCGACAGACCCGATAGTAACTACTGCAACTACAGCAAAGCCATCAGGAACTACTACAACAAAAACTACTACAACTACAGAACCTGCTCCCGAACCTGAAGTATATAAGCTTGCTATCAAGACAAACGGCGGAAAGAAACTTGATGTAACTATTAATATCAATCCTGCAAGCTATGAACTTGCAAACGGCTGTTTCGGATATGCTGACGGCAAGGACTGGATTTCAACAGAATGGGAAGTAACTGAATTTGACAAGGACGGCAATGCTGTTGTATCATTTGATATTCCCGAGGGTGTTGAAAATCTTGAATTCCAGATTTGGTGGCCTAATTCTGAAGCTAAAGATGTTAAATGCGTTGCAACAAGCTATTCAATTGACGGCAAAGTTACAGATATTGAGACTTCAACCGGTTCATCAGTTTATGGAGATGTAAATAATGACGGCAAGGTTGAAATAGCTGATGTTGTTGCACTGGCAGCCTATGTAGGCGACCCTGATAACAATGCTGTTAATGCTCAGGGACTTGTCAACGGAGACGTTCAGAATACCGGCGACGGAATTACATCAGGTGACGTACTTGCAATACAGCAGTATCTTGCAAATATAGTAACCGAACTTCCAATCAAGTAATAATGAAAAAAGCGTGGGCGACCCGAAAGGGTCGCCCTTTAAAAATCTAAATAACCATTCCGCCATTGACTCCGAGAATCTGTCCTGTTATGAAAGAAGCTTTATCAGAAGCTAAAAACATTACAGAATCCGCAATATTTTCCGGAGTGCCGAAAATTCCGAGCGGAATATCCTCTTTTATCATTCTTAAATCCTCATCAGAAAAATTTCTGTTCATATCAGTGAGAATAAATCCGGGTGAAATGCAGTTTACACGTATTCCGGAGGGAGCAACCTCCTTTGCAAGAGCCTTTGTAAAGCCTATAACCCCCGCCTTTGAAGCCGAATAATCAACCTCGCATGAAGCTCCGCATTCTCCCCACATGGACGCAATATTTATAATTACTCCGGATTTGTTGTGAATCATATCCGGAAGTACAGCACGTGAACAGTTAAGAGTTCCTCTGAGATTTATATTCAGTATTCTGTCGGCAGTATCGGGATTTACTGAATCAAAAGTATTTATTTCGGATATTCCTGAATTGTTTACAAGCAAATCTATATGACCTGTTGATTTTATCGCATTGTTTACGCTTTCACGGTCGGAGACATCAAATTTTACTGCAATTCCGTTTATAGTATCTGCGAGAGCCAGAGCTTTTTTTTCTGATGAATTATAGTTTATATATACAAGGTAACCATTTTCAGAAAGGGTACGGCATACAGCACTTCCGATTCCGCCTGAACCTCCTGTTACAAGAGCAGTTTTCATAAAAAAAATTCCTCCTTGAAAAATCTGAAAATATGTGATATAATATTATAAAAAATTTCAGAAACGAGGTATATTTAAATGGATAACGAAAAGCTTGAGAGAATAAATTTTCTCGCCAGAAAGTCAAGAACTCAGGGGCTTACTGATGATGAGAAGCTTGAACAGACAGCCCTTAGAAATGAATACCGTGAGGCTTTCAAAAGAAGTCTGACATCACAGCTTGAAAGCACATATATAGTTGAGCCTGACGGCACAAAACACAAGGTACAGCGTCATGACTGATTATACCAAGCTTTATGAAGAAGCAATAAAGGCATCTGAAAAATCCTATTCGCCCTATTCTGATTTCCGTGTGGGTTCAGCTTTACTGACATCTGACGGAAAAATATTTACGGGCTGTAATATAGAAAATGCCTCATACTCACTTACGGTATGTGCTGAACGCACAGCAATATTAAAAGCAGTTTCGGAGGGCATATCGGATTTTGAAGCCATAGCAATTTATGGAACGGAAAATCCATGCATACCATGCGGAGCTTGTTTGCAGGTGATGAGTGAATTCTGCGAATCTGATTTTAAAGTAGTATTGTCTGACGGAGTTCACGAATTAAAGGAATTTATGCCGAATGCTTTTCGTCTGAAAAAATAATCAGCTTTTATACATTTCCTCCAGCCATGCGATAAGCTCGGAAAATCCGTTTTCGGATTTTTCAAATTCCTTCTGGTTTTCGATTTCAGCTTTCATGGAGCATAATTTTCCATGCCATGTAAGGCACTTTATATTGTCAGATGACGTTATAATTTTATAGCTGAAATCTCCCTTGCTTCCGCTGTAATCGTTGCCGGACTGGAAATAGTAATATTTCGGAATATCAAAAATTTTTGAAACGCTCATAATCAGATCTCCTTTTCGAGAATATCAATAACCTTGTCAAGGCTTTTGCAGACGGCAAAAAGCATGGATTTTGTATCTTCATCGGGCTGAGTAAGGTCGGGAATCATTATGGGAATACATTTTGCGGAATATGCGGATTTTATTCCGTTGGGGGAATCCTCAAGAGCTATACATTCAGAGGGTTGAAGCTCAAGATATTTGCAGGCAGTAATATATATATCCGGAGCAGGCTTGCCGTTTTCAATCATATTTCCACCGATTATGCTGTCGAAATATTCATAGGCATTTATTTGCTTCAGATATTTTTCAGCCCTCTCATATGGCGTAGCAGTTGCAACGGCAGTTCTGTAATTATTTTTCCTCAGGTATTCCAGAAGCTCATATAATCCGGCTTTTGTTTCGATGCCGTATTTTTCTATATAGTCATTCATAAGCTCTATACGCCTCTGACGTATTCTGTAGTAATCGAAATCATCTCCGAAAATTTTTTTAAGATGAGGTATTGCAAGCTTATGAGACATACTTCTTATTCCGAATACGTGTTCGTCAGTCATATTGAAGCCGTGTTCCAGTGCGGATTGCTTCCAGAATCTCACAAGGAGCTTTTCAGTATCAATCATAAGTCCGTCCATATCGAAAACGACACCTTTAATCATAGCTTTCCTCCTGATTGTTTCTGACACTGTTGAGAACGGCAAGGAAATTGTCTCTGAAATCGGGATAGCTTTCTGAATCTGATTTGCAGGTGACTATATAGATACTTCCGGGTTTATTTATCGGGTCATTGTAGAAGCCGACAATAC
>JAQXFT010000120.1 GCA_029005335.1 Oscillospiraceae bacterium | reverse complement strand
CGCAAGGTGTTTGAAACTAAGCAAACTGTCCTGGCATAGTCAGATTCGTTTTACAGCCCCCCCTCACCGCAAGGTGTTTGAAGCGTGCGTACTCTTTCGCTTTTTGCTGTTATGATTTCGTTTTACAGACCCCCCTCACCGCAAGGTGTTTGAAACTTCATAAATTTTTTCGCAGTGTCCCGAACGGGCACGGTTTTACAGCCCCCCTCACCGCAAGGTGTTTGCAGAAAGAAATCCCGTTTACCATAAAAGCAAACGGGATTTCTTATTAAGATAAAAAAGCAGATTTTTTCTCCTGCTGGAATTAAATTAAGGAGTTCTTAACATGATAAAAAAAATGATTGTCGCTTTTACTGCCGTACCTCTTTTTCTGTCATCTTTCAGCAGTTCAGCATCTGCCGTCATAAGCTATACATCAGATGATGCCCGTCATCTCAGCAATGCTATTCTTGGAATTTCTGATGTAACCTCTGATGATGATATAAACGGCGATGGAATAGTGAATGTATTTGATATCTGCACTATAAAAAATAAAATACTGAATACCGGAGAATTTATTACAAAAGATTACTCCGCAACTGATCAGAATGTCAAGCTTACCGGAAGAACCATGTATAATAACGATACAGCATGGCTTGTCCAGAGCGGTTCGGCAGTTGAATTTACTGTGACAGGAAAATCGGCAACAGTTACTCTTGCCGGAGACAGCTCCATTAATAACAGCGAGGATTACCGCCCACGCTATGCCGTTCTTTTAGACGGAGAAATTATTGAGGATTCTGTAATGAGTACTTCCGAAAAAACTCTGACTCTGTTTGAGGGCGAAACATCAAGGACATCAGAAATCAGGATTATCCATCTTTCAGAGGCTATGAATGGTGCAGTCGGAGTAAAAAATATTTCTGTAACATCAGATAAAGCTGTCCCGATATCTCCTCTGCCTGAAAAATCCCTCTCAATCGAATTTATCGGAGATTCTATCACTTGTGCATATGGTGTTGAAGGACTTTCAAGCTATGAATCATTCAAAACCACTACGGAAAATTTCATGAAATCCTATGCATACCTTACAGCTCAGAAGCTTAATGCAGATTACAGTGCAGTTTCCTACAGCGGTCACGGAATAATATCAGGCTATACCTCATCAGGCGATATAAATACCGACAGCCTTATTCCGGATTGCTATGAGCTTACCGGAAAGCTTCCGGATTACAGCAAAAGCTGGGATTTCAGCACTCATACTCATGATGTTGTAGTTATAAACCTCGGCACGAATGATTCAAGCTATGTATCAAAAGACCCTGAAACCCGTTCACAGGAATTTATTGATGGATATATCAGCTTCCTGAAAACTGTACGTGAAAAAAATCCGGAGGCATATATAATATGCACTCTCGGAACAATGGGCGATGACCTTTACGAATACGTTCAGAATGCCGTTGAACAGTACAGCACTTCCACCGGAGATATGCGGATTATGAGCTATAAATCAGCCGTACAGAATCCGGCTGACGGAATCGGTTCGGACTGGCACCCTTCAGCAGTAACTCAGCAGAAAAGTGCTTATGTACTATCCGATAAAAAATGTCAGGCTCTGGGAATGGAATCTGACCAGATAGGTCTTGATATGGCTGCTGATTCGGAGTATATTCTGAATATTGACCCCGATAAGGGCGGAAATGCTGCTTCTTATGTGGGATATGATAAATCCTTCTGGATTAACATGGTTACCGGCGGAAAATCAGCTGATGCTATTGAAGCAGTCGTTGCCGGAATCAGTCTGAAAAAGGGTGGCGGATATCGTCTGGAATTTGACTGCACATCTTCATTCGGCGGTGAACTGCCTTTAAAGATTCAGAGCGAAAACGGTGAAATATATTTCAGCAGTAATTTTGATGCAGTATCCGAAAAAAGTCATTTTTCCGCTGAATTTACCGCTGATAAAGATGATACATCAGCATCAGTAATTTTCCAGCTCGGCGGAAAGGATTCCTATAATGTAACACTTTCAAATATATCACTTGTTAAGATATCCTGAAAAACTTTATATTAAAGCAAGAAGCTTTCAGCCGGCAGATGTCCGCTGGCTGAAAGCTTTTTATGAGGAAAAAAAGGTTATAATCGTTCAGATACCCATTATTTCTCATATTTTTTCAGGATTCTACTGGCATTTTCCAATATATCCGGATTGCATTTTCTCTTTATCAGTTTCCAATTCGGCTTGCGTTCTGTGACATTATGGCAATCAGAACCAAATACAACGGGCTTATTCTGTTTTATCAATGATTTCACAAAGCTTCTTTTGGATAAACTTTCAAATGCTTCATTATTAATCTGAAAAACCGCATCTGTATACAGAATCTGTTTCATCTGTTCATTGCTGTAATACTCAATATATCGGTGTATGTGTGCCAGAATAACTTTTAAACCATATTCAGCAGAAATATTGTATATTTCCTCACTAATCCATTTTTCATATTTCATGTAAGGTAATTCCAGAAGAATCAGATTTGTTCCTTGAATTGCAAGTTTTTCCAGTCCCTGCATTTCAGAAATACCGTGTTCAATATAAATCTCTGCACCAGTCAAAACTGGCAGAGGAGAAATTTTCTCAATCTGTTCCAGAGACTGCTGACGCTTTTTCAGAAAACATTCTACAGAACTTTCTCTGTGAGCATAAAAATGAGGTGTTGCTATCACCTGATTCACGCCCTGCATTTTCAGAAGCTGAAGCATTTTCAATGACATATCTTTATTGCAGGCACCATCATCTATGCCGGGAAGCACGTGTGTATGATAATCTGTAATCATAATATATCACCATTCTTTGGATTTGAATTCAGATTCTGAGTTTGTGCCGTATCCATAACCATAGCCGGACTTATAACCATATTTTCCATTACGCTTTGTTTTGCCGTCATTCACAACAAAGCCAAGCATATTCATATGTGCAAATTTAATTTTATTCATTATTTCATCAATATCATTAGTTGTAGTTCTTCCACAGCGTAAAACTATGATAATATCAGAAACAGACTTTGCAAGCTCCATAGCATCTGTTACAACATTAACCGGAGGTGTATCAATGACAATCAGTGTATACTGTTCTGACAGCTGATTCAAAATTTCTGACATATACTCAGAAGCGAGAAGTTCAGATGGATTGGGTGGAATGGGGCCTGATGTAAGAACATCCAAATTTTCCATTACATTCTTTTTAATACATTCTTCCAGATTGTCCATCCTGCTGATTACAGAAGACAGCCCATTTTTATTTTGCAAACCAAAAATCTTATGCAAAACTGCCTTACGCATATCCGCATCAATAAGGAGTACCTTGTTACCGCCCTGTGCCGATGCAATCGCAATATTGGCAGATGTTGTAGATTTACCTTCTCTGGCGTTTGCTGAAGAAACTGCAAGAATTTTCCTTTCAGATGTTGAGAGTGCAAAAGCAATATTGGTGCGAATAGACTTATAGCTTTCTACAATATAAAAAGGCAAATCCTTATCCGTTAATCTGATATGTTCATAATCACCGGACTTTCTGGAATCCGGTTTCCTTTTGTCTGCTACGAAATGCTGAATTTCTCCGAGAATCGCCTTATTATACTTTTTTGTCAGCACCTCAGTATCCTTAATCGAATTATCGAAGAAATCGATTAAAAAAATAATCATAAGAATCAGCATAAAACCTGCTGTCATACCCATAAGTGTATTTTTAGGGATATTCGGTGCAACCGGATTCCGGTAAACCTTTGCCTTATCAATAGTGCTGATAGAACCAATGCCTACAGCCTCCTGAATATACTTCTCTGCAACTGCAGCCAGATTATTACAGATTGATGCAGCAACCTCCGGATTTTTTGCAGTTGTTATCACCTTCAAGGCACTGGTATCCGTCACAGAAGAAATACTGATACAGCTACGCAGAGAATCAGGCGTAATACAACCATTATTCAAGGAAAAATTCTGTTTTAATATCTGGTCATCATACTGTTCTTCCAGTTTTTCAGATACAGCACGCATGACAGCATCATCTTTCAGAACCTGAATATAAGTATTTATAAGTTTTTTTGAATTGCTGATATCGTTCTGATTATCCGCCGGATTCTCCGATATATTAGTATAACTCTGTACATACATAGAAATATGTGAAGAATAATTCATAGGTAATACAAACTTAGAAATGCAGAATGATATAATTCCTCCGCACAAAGTTACAGCTATAATTATCCATATTTTTGACAAAAACAGTCTTAACAAATCCCTCAAGTCTATTGTATTCTCATTATTCACGGTTCAGATTCCTCACCATCTCTTTTTACTATCAAAATTATATCACATATGTAAGTAAAAGTCAATTACTTTCCATTTATAATGCTACAAGCACCTTTTGATTAAACTCCTCCGGCGTGATAAATGTCGGAACTATTTCATGCAATGCTCTGACAGCTGTATTTTCTTCATTTTTCAAAGCTGCATCTCTCAGCTGACACAATTTCTGCGGAAAAGTTTTCTCATCAATTTCAATTTGTTTTCCGATAAAAATCAGCTTGTTTTTTGTTTTTTGCAGACCTTCCTCATTCATAAGCAGTTCTTCCTTAATCTTTTCGCCCGGACGAAGTCCTGTAAACCTGATTTCAATATCCTTATATGGTACTTTACCATACATTCTGATTAGATTTTCTGCCAATGTCACAATACGAACGGGCTGTCCCATATCAAGTACAAAAATTTCACTGCCATGTGCAATTGCAGCAGCCTCCATGACAAGATTTACCGCCTCAGGAATGGTCATGAAATAGCGAATAATGTCAGGATGCGTAACGGTTACCGGACCTCCCTGCTCGATTTGTTTTTTAAACAGCGGAATAACTGAGCCATTTGAACCAAGTACATTACCAAATCTCGTTGTGACAAATTCAGTAATACCTTCATGCTGCTGAGCAAGATATTGTACAATCATCTCGCAGCAACGTTTTGACGCTCCCATAACATTCGTTGGATTTACTGCCTTATCTGTGGAAATCATGACGAACTTCTCAACGTTATGAAATTGTGCCAGAGTTGCCGTATTGAATGTTCCTATGATGTTATTTTTAATTGCTTCCATGGGAGAATTTTCCATAAGCGGCACATGCTTGTGAGCAGCCGCATGGAATACAATCTGCGGTTTGTATTTTCTGAAAATCTGGTTCATACGGTAATAATCACGGACTGACGCAATCAATGTTACCAGATTCAGCTTGTCACCATATTCCATTACAAGTTCCTGCTGAATATCATAGGCATTGTTTTCATAGATATCCACAATAACAATCTGGCTGGGATTGTATCTGGCTATCTGGCGTACCAGCTCCGAACCAATAGAGCCACCGCCTCCGGTTACCATGCAGACCTTTCCGCTGATAAAATTCTGAATATCCTTGTTGTCAAAGGTAATAGGGTCTCTGCCAAGCAAATCTTCTACTTTGATATCACGCACCTGATTCAGAAGTGATGCATTGTCATCTTCAAATATCAGATTACCGATAAAGGGAATAACCTTAATGGGCAGATTAGTTTTCGAGCAGATATCAAGGATTCTCTGGCGTTCATATTCCAGACAGGACGGAATGGCAAAAATAATCTGCTCTATTTGTTTTTCATTTACGAATTTATGAATCTCATAAGTATTTCCCACTACAGTAACACCACAGATTTCAGTGCCAATCTTAGATAAATCATCATCGATAATACAAACCGGATTGTAATATGCAGAGGCTCTCTTATTAGGTGATTCCTTTGAATTGGCAATTTCTTTCAACAGCATATTACATGCCTTTCCACCGCCGACAATCATTGTTCGTTTATATTCGGCATCTTTTATTCCTGCATCTATCAGGTCAATAAATGTCTGTTTAAAAATAAAGCGGAACAGACAAATTCCTATGATGGAAACAATGCAGTGCAGTACAGCATAGATAAAGGGAACGTTGCCTTTGGTAATACCAAAAAACAGGCTGGCAATCACAATGCCCAGTACTACGCCATAGACGCAGGACAAATAATCCCTGAAATTGAAATAACGCCACAGCTTGTTATAAGCACCAAAGGCTAAAAGACATATTACGCAGGAAGTTACACTCATAACAATAGAAATTGTAAGATTACGTGTGGAAATGTCAAGATGAAACAGCGACAAAAGAAAGTTGGAAATCAGTGCTGATATGCCGATAATAAAAGTATCTGCCAACGCAAGAATAATTTTTCTGTACCTGAACTTTTTTAACACATCTCTCATTTTTTCAATCCCCCTAATATTTTTTCCGAATCATATATCCCCTGATATGTCCGGAAAACATCATAAAATCCCCATAATTATGAACATCACAAGGATACTGCCGATTTACCTCCGGCAGTATCCGGAAGTATGTATATATGATAAAGCATTATTTTTTTACTGATTCTCATTGTAATCATATTTATATTTATAATAGCTTGACTTTTCATTTTTATGAGAAATATCATTGAGAACATAGCCTAATATATTCATATTGCAAAGCTCTGTTCTTTTATTTACTTCCTGCAAGTCTTCAAATGTTGTTTTACCATATCTTACGACCGTTACCAGACCTGCAACTTCATTGCTGAGGGTAACGGCATCAGATACGATGCAGATTGGCGGAAGGTCTATTATAATAAGTGCATACTGACTGCTTAACTCCTTCAGCAGATTCCGCATTGATTCAGATGAAAGCAACTCTGATGGATTAGGCGGAACTGGTCCTGCCGTCATGACATCAAGATTTTCCATGACATTTTTCTGTATACATTCATCTGTTTCATTCATTTTACTGATTGCAAGTGAAAGTCCCTTATTATTTTTCAGACCGAAAATCTTATGCTGTACAGATTCCCGCATATCCGCATCGATTAAAAGCACAGGTTTTCCGCTCTGAGCAGTTGCGATTGCAATATTTGCAGATGTCGTTGATTTTCCCTCGCCTGGATTTGCAGAGGAAACCGCAATTATTTTCTTTTCAAAGGTTGAAAGTGCAAAGCTTATATTTGTGCGGATAGCCTTATAGCTTTCAGTTATATAAAACGGAACATTTTTGTCAACCAGCCTGAAATATCCATAATTGTCATTTTTTTCCGTTTCTGACTTGAAATGCATGACCTGTCCGAGAATGGCTTTATTATACTTCTTTGACAGTACATCAATATCCTTGACCGTATTATCAAAGAAATCAATAAGCAGAATAACAGCCAGAATCAGCACAAATCCAGCCATCATGCCCAGAGCTGTATTTTTAAGAATATCCGGCGAAACTGGTGTTTCATATATTTTGGCAGTATCAATTGTGCTTATCGAACCTACTCCGACAGCTTTCTGAATATATCTCTGTGAAACTCTTGCCAGATTATTACATATATCCGCTGAAATTTTATCATTTCCCGTTACAGCGGTAACATTTAATGCACTGGTATCAGATACAGCTGTAATTGTTATACAGCTACGCAGAGAAGAAGGATTAATTTGTCCGTCATTCAGTGTGAAATACTGCTTTAATGTCTGTTCACTGTACTTTGCTTCCAGCTTATGACCAACTGCACGCATTACAACGTCATCTTTCAGAACTTCAACATATGTATTGATAAGTTGTTTTGAATTGCTGATATTATTCTGATTTTTATCTGTATCTTCGGAAACATCGGTATAGCTCTGCACATACATTGATATATGCGACGAATATTGAAGCGGTAATACAAATTTTGAAAAACAAAATGCCGTTATTCCTCCTAATAAGGTTACAACAATTATTATCCAAATTTTTGTTAAAAACAGCTTTATCAGGCTTTCAATTGTATAATCATTTTTCACAGTCAAAGTTCCTCACGTTTTTTATTTTTTCAGCAATATAATTAAGATAAATAAGCATATCTGCTGTTTATAATTATAGTCAAAAAAAAACAAAAAGTCAATAGTTGTGTAATAATTCAAAGCAAAAAAACTTTTTTTTGTTAATTTCTCACACAATTTCTGGTAACAAATAATAAAAATATATACAAAGCCTTTTTCGCTTATAGCAATGCTTCTATTTGTAACTGGAAAAATATGCTGAACCCTTAAAAATCCATGATGAAATTAAAAAACAACGCTCCTTTTTACAACAGTAAATAGAAGCGTTTTATTTCTGATATTAGTTGGCGGTATAGGACGGTGGGGACGATATAAAAATGTAGTTTCAAAACTTATATATCCCCACCGGAACACCCACTTTTCTTAAAAAAATGTTGTGTCGAAAAATCATATCAAATGCAGATGAATTTCCGAAAACACCGTAAATACGAGGTTTTAATTAACCAAAGTATCTCTTGAGAAGACCTGCAAAAGCCTTGCCGTGTCTTGCTTCATCTCTTGCCATTTCATGTACTGTATCATGAATAGCATCAAGATTCTGAGCCTTTGCACGTTTTGCAAGGTCAAATTTACCAGCTGTAGCACCGTTTTCAGCAGCAACTCTCATTTCGAGATTCTTCTTTGTGCTGTCTGTAACTACTTCGCCGAGAAGCTCAGCAAACTTTGCAGCGTGTTCTGCTTCTTCATATGCTGCCTTTTCCCAGTATGCCCCGATTTCTGCATAGCCCTCTCTGTAGGCTACTCTTGCCATTGCAAGATACATTCCTACTTCTGAACATTCGCCTTCGAAATTAGCTCTGAGGTCATTGAGTATATCCTCGCTTACTCCCTGAGCTACTCCAACAACGTGTTCTGCTGCCCATGAAAGTTCGTCAGATTTCTGCTCAGTGAATTTTTCCTTAGGTGCTTTACATACCGGACATACTTCCGGAGCAGATTCGCCTTCGTATACATAGCCGCATACGCTGCAAACAAATTTCTTCATATAAATTACCTCCAGTTTAATAATTTTTATATTTGTATTTCATTGCAGACAAGATGTCTGCAACGAAAAAACAAGCTTATTTTATAAGAGATTTTCCTGTCATTTCAGCAGGCTGTGGAACTTCAAGAAGCTGGAGTATTGTTGGTGCTATATCAGCAAGAACTCCTCCTTCACGAAGCTCGCATTTTTCTCCTACTACTATGAAAGGTACAGGATTTGTTGTATGTGCTGTAAAAGGACTTCCGTCAGCTTCGTACATTTTGTCAGCATTTCCGTGGTCTGCTGTAATAAGAGCTGCTCCGCCCTTTGCAAGTATAGCGTCAACCATTCTTCCGACACATGTATCAACAGCTTCAACAGCAGCTTTTGCAGCATCAAAGATTCCGGTATGACCGACCATATCGCAGTTAGCGTAATTAAGAATAATTACATCATATTTATCTGAGTTGATAGCGTCTACAACAGCATCGGTAACTTCATAGGCACTCATTTCGGGCTTCATATCAAATGTTTCAACATCAGGTGACTTGATAAGGATTCTGTCCTCGCCCTCGAACTGCTTTTCCTCACCACCGTTGAAGAAGAATGTAACATGAGCATACTTCTGAGTTTCAGCTATTCTGAGCTGTGTCTTTCCGAGCTTTGCAAGGTATTCGCCGAGAGTCATTGTAAGCTGTTCCGGAGGAAATGCTACTGAAACATTCGGCATTGAAGCATCGTACTGTGCCATGCATACAAACTTTACAGGGAAATATCCGTTTTTGCGTTCAAATCCCTTGAAATCAGGGTCAACAAAAGTTCTTGTAAGCTGTCTCGCACGGCCAGGGCGGAAATTAAAGAAAATTACGCTGTCGTTTTCCTTAATCATACCGTCCTTATTTACTACTGTCGGGAGCATAAATTCATCAGTTACGCCGTTTGCATATGAATTTCTGATAGCCTGAACAGGGTCTGATTCCTGAACGCCTTCGCCCATTACAAGTGCATCATATGCTTTTTCAACTCTGTCCCATGCATTATCCCTGTCCATAGCATAGAAACGTCCGGAAATTGTTGCTACTGAGCCTACGCCGATTTTATTTATCTCAGCAACAGCCTCCTCCATATATTCGGAAGCTGATGAGGGCGGTACGTCTCTGCCGTCAAGGAACGCATGAACATATACTTTTTCAATACCGTTTTTCTTAGCCATTTCAAGAAGTCCGTAAAGGTGTTCCATATGGCTGTGAACGCCTCCCGGTGAAAGAAGTCCCATAAGGTGAAGAGCTGAATCTTTTTCCTTGCAGTTATTCATAGCGTCAACAAGTACCTGATTTTTAAAGAAATCGCCGTCCTTTATGGATTTTGAAATCTTTACAAGCATCTGATAAACTATGCGTCCTGCACCGATATTTGTGTGACCTACTTCGGAGTTGCCCATCTGACCGTCAGGAAGTCCAACGTCAAGACCGCTTGCCCCGATAATAGTATTTGCACCTTTCATATATTTATCAATATTAGGTGTATTTGCGGACTTGATTGCGTTGCCGTAATCCTCCGGATTATAGCCGAAACCGTCCATTATAATAAGTGCAACAGGTTTTTTTGACATATTTTATAAAATCCTTTCAAAAATAAGCTTATCAGCCGTTAACAGCAGCCTGTACAATAGTGTTGAAATCTTCAGCCTTGAGTGAAGCTCCGCCGATAAGACCTCCGTCAACGTTTGGCTTTGAAAGAAGTTCAGCACAGTTCTTAGCATTCATAGAACCGCCGTACTGAATTGTCATACCGTCAGCAATTTCCTTGTTAAAGAGATTTTCAACAGTCTTGCGGATAAATGCACAAACTTCTTCAGCCTGTTCAGCAGTAGCAGTCTTTCCTGTACCGATTGCCCATACAGGTTCATAAGCAATAACTACATTCTTTATACACTTTTCGCAAGTACCCATAAGAGCGATTTTTGTCTGCATTGAAATAACTTCTTCAG
>JAQXFT010000119.1 GCA_029005335.1 Oscillospiraceae bacterium | reverse complement strand
GCGGTTGAAGCGTCAATAATTCTGACATGGTCATTATTTACGAAAGAAACAGCCTCTCTTGAAGCGGAATCGGGCAGACAAAGGAAAGTAAAATCGGAGCTGTTTATAAGCCTTGCCCTTTCAGCGGAATCCTTACGCTTTTCCTCTGAAATTCTGATAAGCTCAATATCGTTTCTTTCCTCGAATCTCTCCATAATTTTAAGACCGGTAGTACCTTCCTGACCATCTATATAAACTTTAACGGACATTAAGCAGAAAACCTCCCTCATAAACCGTTTCACGTGAAACGGAGCAATTATTTTTTATGTTTTTCATCATCATCGTAATTTTTAAAATCCTCATCATATTTAAAGCTATGCCAGACGCTTACAGCCAGAGTTCCGACGACTACAAGAACACGCCATACAATGGGAACCCACCAGTATACAGCAATCCACATACCCATAATAATTTCACCGATAACCCATATAACACCGGCGAGAAGAGTTAAACCGACAATGAAAGTAAAATCATTTTTTTTCATATATCAAAGTCCAAGAGCCTTTGCAGTAATTTCAAGCTGATATTCAACGGCTTCGGGAGAAGGACCACCCTCTGACTTACGCTCTCTCACACAAGTATCAAGACTGATAGCATCATAAATATCATTGTCGAAAAGTTCAGTCATTTTTCTGTATTCATCAAGCGGAAGAGTTTCAAGAGTCAGTTCCTTTTCGATACAGAGTGCAACAAGAGTACCTGTAATTTTATAGGCATCTCTGAAAGGCATACCCTTTTTAACAAGATAGTCTGCACAGTCAGTAGCATTAATGAATCCCTTAGCGGAGGCATTACGCATATTATCTTTAAGCACACGCATAGTAGCAAGCATAGGAATAAAAGTCTTAACGCAGAGCTTTACATTATCAACGGCATCAAATATAGCTTCCTTATCCTCCTGCATATCCTTATTATATGCAAGCGGAAGTCCTTTCAGCATAGTAAGGAGAGTAATCAAATCACCATTTACCCTGCCTGTCTTTCCTCTGATTAATTCGGTGACATCGGGATTTTTCTTCTGAGGCATAATAGATGAACCAGTAGCATAAGCGTCATCGAGTTCGATGAACTTGAACTCCCACGAACACCACATAACAATTTCTTCTGAAAATCTTGAAAGATGAGTCATAATCAGCGACAATGCACAGCAGAGTTCAACGCAGAAATCACGGTCAGAAACACCGTCAAGGCTGTTAGCCATAGGAGCAGTAAAGCCGAGCAAATCGGAAGTCTGCTTTCTGTTTGTCTTATAGGTAGTGCCTGCCAATGCACCGCTTCCGAGAGGGCAATAATTCATGCGTTTTGCGGTATCGTCAAGACGTTCAATATCACGTATAAGCATCTGAACATAAGCCAGCAGATGATGAGCAAATGTAACAGGCTGGGCTCTCTGAAGATGAGTATATCCGGGCATAACGGTTTCAGTATGTTCCTTAGCCATATTAAATATTGTAACAGCAAGTTCCTTTACAAGAGCCTTTATTTCAGAAATTTCATCACGCAGATAAAGACGGATATCGACGGCGACCTGGTCATTTCTGGAGCGTGCAGTGTGAAGTCTTTTTCCGACATCGCCAAGACGTTTTGTAAGTTCAGCCTCGATAAACATATGAATATCTTCAGCGGAAGGGTCAGGCATAAGCTTTCCGGATTCAATATCCGAAAGAATTTCTTTCAGACCGTCAATAATCTTAACGCTGTCCTCCTTTGGAATAATACCGCAGTCGCCGAGCATAGTTGCATGAGCAATACTGCCCTGAATATCATGTTTATACATTCTGCCGTCAAAAGCTATGGAAGAGTTGAAAGCGTTGACAGTATCATCAATTTTTTTGGAAAACCTTCCAGCCCACATCATATCAGCCATAATAAAAAAACTCCTTTTGTATTAATTCGCAATTCGGAACACAGAAACAGAGAGCGTTTCACGTGAAACGGATTTGAATCAGATTCTGATTCCACATTCCGAATCCCGAATTAGATAGAGGACAGTCCGCCAGAAAAAGCGAACTGCCCGTTTATCCTGAAAAAAATATTTAATTACTTGTTGTTTCTCTTCTGGTCAAGCTTAGCCTTAACGTGAATCGGGAGACCGAAAAGATTGATAAATCCGTTGGCATCAGCCTGATTGTAAACCTCATCAGCATCGAAAGTAGCAACTTCCTCATCATAGAGAGTATAAGGAGAAGTAACGCCTGCATTGATGATATTACCCTTGTAGAGCTTGAGCTTGACATCACCTGTAACAGTTTCCTGAGTCTTGTCAACGAAAGCAGTAAGAGCTTCACGGAGAGGAGTATACCACTGACCGTTATAAACGATATCAGCAAACTTGATTGAGAGATACTGCTTCATTCTTGCAGTTTCCTTGTCAAGAGTGATAGTTTCAAGAAC
>JAQXFT010000118.1 GCA_029005335.1 Oscillospiraceae bacterium | reverse complement strand
TATCAATATATTTCGGAAGTGAAGTATCCGTCAGGCATACAGTCAAGGCTATTCCTGTGGACGATGCTCAGAAAATTCTTGATACTATAAATTCATACAGATAAAAATAAGGCGGTCAGAAAGACCGCCCTTCTCAATTTTTTATCTCCATGAACACATCCAATTATAGATACCCTCATACTGCTTTGCGGAATTGTTCCATGAGAAGTCCTTTTCCATACCTCTTCTGACAATCTTATCCCATTCCTTTGGAGTTTCAAAGAATACTTTCTTTGAATAGTTGATAACACTGAGCATTTCCTCGCCGTTATAATTCTTGAATGAGAAGCCTGTACCTGTTCCCTCAAACTCATTATAGGGCTGTACGGTATCTTTAAGACCGCCTGTTTCTCTTACAATCGGAACTGTTCCGTATCTCAGGGACATAAGCTGAGTAAGTCCGCAAGGTTCAAACAGAGACGGCACAAGCATAGCATCAGCTGCGGCATAAAGCTTATGTGCAAGGTCATCAGAATAGAGAATATTTGCTGAAACTCTGTCTCTGTATTTCCATGCATAGTGCTTGAACATATTTTCATATCTGCTCTCACCTGTTCCGATAACAACAAGCTGTGTATTATGGTCAACAATTCTCTCGATAGTATATTGAACGAGGTCGAGACCTTTCTGGTCAGTAAGACGTGAGATAATTGCAATCATATATTTATTCGGGTCCTGAGGAAGTCCGAGCTGTTCCTGAAGTCTCCTTTTGTTTTCAGCCTTGCCTTTTCTGAAGTTTTTGTTTGAATATTTTGAATAGATATGCTCATCAGTAGCGGGATTGAAAATCTGATAGTCTATTCCGTTGACTATACCTCTGAGCTGCATTTTCTTGGCTCTCAGAAGACCGTCGAGACCTTCGCCGTAAAAAGGATATTTTATCTCATCAGCATAGGTTTCAGAAACAGTTGTTATATAGTCTGCATAGACAAGTCCGCCTTTAAGCATATTTGCATCTTTTTTATATTCGAGCTTATCCGGAGTGAACATATAATCCGGAAGATTTGTGTTATACTTAAAAGTATCAATATTCCATATACCCTGAAATCTGAGGTTATGTATAGTCATAATTGACTTTGTATGGCTGTAGAAGGGGTGTGATGCAAAGGTGGATTTCAGAAATACAGGTATCAGTGATGCCTGCCAGTCGTGACAGTGGATTATATCGGGGCAGAAATTCACTACAGGCATTATTGCGAGTACAGCCTTGCAGAAGAAGGTAAAGCGTTCAATATCCCACTTCATATCTGAGGAATAGGGGGTATTGCATTTGAAGTAATATTCATTGTCAACGAAATAGAATTTTACTCCCTCGTATTCATATTCCATTATGCCTACATGAGTACCGACAATTCTCTTTCCGAAATCCATATAGAAGTGTGTGACATATCTGAACTGGTCACGGTATTTTGCCGGAATACAGGTATAGTAGGGCATTATAACCCTTACATCAAACTCATTCTTGTTCAGATATTTAGGCAAAGCACCTACAACATCGGCAAGACCTCCGGTTTTGATAAAAGGCACACACTCAGATGAGGCAAACAGAATTCTTTTCATAGAATCACTCCTTAAATTATGGTTGAATCGGGTAAACAAAAATTCAAAAAAATTCATATTTATATTATAATACAAAAATTCAAAAAAGTCAATATAAAAACTGTAAAAAAGTACAACTTTTTTCAATAAAAATCAGTGAAATCACAAATCAGAATATAGTAACAGCCTGCTGTTCAAGCTCATCATATATTTCTTCAAATCTGGACATATCATAGGTATATTCTCCTTTGAGAGGGTCGCATACAGTAACAGTACCGCTTTTTATGTCATAGCCGGTCATAAGCATACAGTGTTCATTTTCATACCACCAGACCTCTTCGCCGTCATCTTCCATAGTCCAGACATTATAGTATCTCACATCAACAAGTCCCATGCTTGCCCATATAACAACGGGTTTATTATCAGCTATATATGCAAACAGGTCACTGAATTTCGTTCCGGAAAGGTCATATACATTCAAATCACTTTTCATATCGGTCAGATATTTCTGAGCTGCCTTGTCGATTACCGGAGCATAACACCCGAATCCTGTACCGTTCTTTGGATTTCCGACAAAGGCTTCTGAGAAATTTTCAGTATAGTCGTAATTCTTTTTAAGATATTTGTCACAAAGCTCCACCTTGTCAATATCAAAACCAAGATAATTAAGAAGCATTGTAAGAGATGTTATCTCACAGCCTGCCGGAAGCTCAGGCTCCTGATAAATCTGCTCCACTTCTATAGAATGTTTATCAGGAATTTTATTTTTGTTCAGATAACGCAAATCATTGGTTTTTATTATTTTCGGAACATCAGCAGATTTTGCAGTAACAGTTGTTGTTGTCGTTGTTGCAGAGGCAGTAGTAGCAGTTACTATATCTGATGATGCCGGAACAGTCTGGAATGTCACGGCAGGAACAGTATTCTGTGCCTGCACACTGCTCCCGCATGATGAAAGCATGGATAAGCCTGAAATTGCCATAAGCAATATAAATTTATTCATGTAGAAAGCTCCTTGTCTGTATTTGTATAATACACGAATCACTATCCCCGTATATAACACTAATCCAAATCAATTGCAAATTTTGAACGATAATCCTTCTGGGCTGACTGTATTTTACAGAGGGCAAGTCCGTATATATCAGAAGCTCTCTCCTCTATTTCTGTAAAGCGTTCTGCATCAGGACTTATTTCAGCAAGCTTTGCCAGTGATGTTCCATAAGGAAGAGTCGCTTTGTTTTTGATTTCAGACAGAATATCGAGTCCCCTTTCGTTAGATGCAAGTATGCGTATATAAGGCGGAAGAATTTTTATATCATCTTTCTTTATTCCGATAAGAATATTCAGCAATGCACGCCTTATTCTCGACATTGTATAATTTTTGGATTTGACAGTAAATTCAAGCTCGTCCAGAGACCCGGACATTCTTGCATTATATATTCTCTTGTCCATTCCCGGAGCAATATCACATATATCAGAAATCTCCTCGGGATTTATGGTTCTGAGCCTGTAAAGTATTATTCTTTCCAGACGGTTTATATCAGCCAGCTCTCCCTTTGATGACGCCGTCTTTATTGCATTGCTCCACAGAGAAGTTGTATATCGTTCAATAGTTTCAACTCCTTTTTCAAGCTGTTCCCTGATATATGACGCACTCGCAAATCCATCTTCGGAAAATTTTCCGTCATGCGGAACGCTTTTTCTTTTTACGGTAAATACTCCCATATCAGGAGAATATTTATTCATAGCCCTCATATATTCAACTGCCAGAATATTGTTTGGCTCGAGTATTATGTCTCCTGCCTCCTCGCTGTATCTTGTGACTATTGATGTCAATGCACGGGGATATGTGTAGCCCTTTTCCATAAGCTCCCTTATATCATTCATATTTTCCTTTATGGCTGTATCTGCAAAATGAAGGGCATTTGCAAGCTTTGCAATATCACCGCATTCACTTCCGAATGAAATCTCATCAACAACACCCAGAGAATTTAAAAGATATACAGCTCCGGAGGCATATATCTCTGCCGGTGCAAGACAATATGCCGCCGGAATTTCAATTACCAAATCTGCTCCGGATTTTACTGCCAGCTTTGCACGGTCAAGCTTATTCATTATTGCAATATCCCCACGCTGTACAAAGTTTCCGCTCATAACGGCTACTATATGAGTTGCTCCATTTTTTTTAGTCTCCTGAATGTGATGAAAATGTCCGTTATGAAACGGATTGTATTCACATATAATTCCGGTTACTTTAATAAAAATCTCCTCCTTGTACTGTGCATTATGCACAAAAAATCAGGTTTTTATCTAAATGTAAAAAAATCCCTTGCAAAATCTGTCAGAAAAGTATATAATTATCTTGCAAATTATTTTGAAAGGATTGTTTCTGATGATTATTTTAGTAGTTAATGCAGGAAGCTCCTCTCTTAAATATCAGCTTATTGATATGAAGGACGAAAGCGTTATCGCTAAGGGCAACTGCGACAGAATCGGTATCGACGGTCATATTTCACATAAAACCGGCGACGGAAGAAAGCTTGAGGCTGACTGTGATTTTCCTACCCATACTGAGGCTTTCCAGAAGCTTGTTGAAACACTTACAACAGGCGACTATGCTGTTATAAAGAGCATGGACGAAATTTCCGCTGTAGGTCACAGAATAGTGCAGGGTGCAGAGGTTTTTGACAAGACTACTCTCGTAACCGATGAAGTTATAGATAAAATTGATGAGCTTCGTGAGCTTGCTCCGGTTCACAATCACCCTCATGCTCTCGCACTCAGGGCGTGCAAAAAAGTTATTCCTGAAAGTGTTCCGCAGGTCGTTGTATTTGATACGGCATTCCACCAGACTATGCCTACACGTGCCTATATGTTCGGACTTCCATATGAGGATTATGAAAAATATCACGTAAGAAAATACGGCTTCCACGGTACATCACACAGATTTGTAACATCAGCACTCGCTGAAGCTATGGGCAAAGACCTTAAAGATTTAAAAATTGTTTCATGCCACCTCGGAAACGGTTCATCTATTACCGCTGTAAAGGACGGAAAGTCTATCGATACTTCAATGGGCTTTACTCCTCTTGACGGCGTTCTGATGGGTACACGTACAGGAAGCGTTGACCCCTCCGCTGTAACGTTCGTTGCTGACAAGCACGGCTTTACCCCCTCAGAGATGAGCGACTATA
Source organism: Oscillospiraceae bacterium (assembly GCA_029005335.1). Lineage (GTDB taxonomy): Bacteria > Bacillota > Clostridia > Oscillospirales > Ruminococcaceae > Ruminococcus. The sequence continues at coordinate 3,959 of JAQXFT010000118.1, read as the reverse complement.
TGAATAAAAAATCCGGATTCCTCGGTATCTCAGGAATATCCTCCGATAACCGTGAAATATCCGCTGCTGCTAAAAACGGCGATAAAAAATCACTTCTTGTATGCGATATGCTTACATATGAAATCAAGAAGTATATCGGTGCTTATACTGCTGCCATGGGTGGTCTTGATGCTGTTATATTTACCGGCGGTATCGGTGAGAATGATGCTCCTACAAGAGAAAATTCCTGTGCTGACATGGAATTTTTTGGAATTAAAATCGATAAGGATATAAACAACTCAACAAGAGGAAAGCTTCAGAAGATTTCCGCTCCTGATTCAAAAGTAGAAGTCTGGGTTGTTCCTACAAATGAAGAGCTTCTCATAGCAAGAGATACTCTCGCTCTTATTTCCGAAAAGCACTGACATTATTATAACACCTTGATACATCAAAAATCAATAGCTTAATGCAAAAAAAATTTTTTCTCCGTAATGTACCAAATATCCATACATTACGGAGATTTTTTATTCTCATGATATATTCTGTGTCCTGTTTGACAAAAATAAAGGCTTATGATATAATATCTGCAAAGGAGTGGTTTATTTGATTAAATCGGTTATATTTGATTTGGACGGTACACTTATAGATTCCATGCACGTATGGTGCGACGTTGACAGAAAAATAATTGAAAAATACGGAGGAGTTTATACTCCTGATATGTCAGAAAAGCTTAAAACCATGACTATTGAGCAGTCATCGGAGTTTTTTATAAAAACCCTTAATCTGAATAAAACTACTGATGAAATCATAAAAGAAGTCGCTGATACTATATTCCACCAGTACAGATACGAAATCCCGCTGAAGGACAATGCTCTGAATATTTTAAACTTCCTGAGCGAAAATAATATACCGTTCTGTATTGCTACCTCTACTCACAGAATACTTGCTGAAGCTGTTCTGAAAAAATACAATATATATGATAAATTTAAATTTATACTTACCGGAGAAGATATTCCGAAAAGCAAAAAATATCCCGATATCTATATGGCATGTGCAAGGCTTATGAATACCGGAATATCCGAAACACTTGTTATTGAAGATTCCCTGCACTGTATCGAAACTACTGTAAAAGCCGGATTCCCTACTGTTGCAGTATATGATAAATTCAGCAAAAAGGATTTTCCGGCAATGACCGGATTAGCTGACAGATTTATATATAATCTCGGCGAACTTGAAAATATTATAAAGGAATGGTAAAATATCTATGAAAAAAGTTATGGTCGGCATGAGCGGTGGGGTTGACAGCTCTGTATCGGCACTTCTTCTTAAAAATAAAGGCTTCGACGTTATGGGCGTAACACTCAAGCTATTTTCAAATGATGACATAGTCGAAGCCGAAAAAACTAATAAAACCTGTTGTGCATTATCCGATGTCGAGGACGCAAGAAGCGTCGCATATAAACTGGGATTCCCTCATCTTGTTTTCAATTTCAGAGATAAATTCAGGGAATGCGTTATGAATCAGTTTGCGGAATGTTATCTCAGCGGAGGTACTCCTAACCCGTGCATTGAATGTAACAGACATATAAAATTTGATAAAATGCTTCTGCGTGCAAAGGAACTTGATTACGACTATATCGCTACCGGACACTATGCCGTTATAGATTTTGATGAAAATTCCGGCAGATATTTATTGAAGCGTGCAAAAGACAAATCAAAGGACCAGACATATGTATTATACTCCCTCACTCAGGAACAGTTAAAGCATACTCTGTTTCCTCTCGGAAACCTTACTAAAAATGAAGTCCGTGAAATCGCAGAAAAATATAATCTGGTCAATTCTCATAAGCCTGACAGTCAGGATATATGCTTTGTTCCGGACGGCGATTATGTATCCTTTATAAAGAAATTCAAGAATATAAACATTCCCGAAGGCGACTTCGTAAGCACTGACGGAAAAATACTGGGCAGACATAAGGGAATCATAAACTATACAACAGGTCAGCGTAAAGGTCTTGGAATAGCTCTCGGCAAGCCTGCATATGTAGTAAAAAAAGATATGCAGAAAAATCAGGTGATTATCGGTGAAGAAAAGGATTTGTATACAAATTCCCTTGATGCCTGTGATGTAAACCTGATTCCCTTTGATACCCTCGAAAAGCCTTTACAGATTACTGCAAAGACAAGATACAGCCAGTCAGAACAGAATGCTGTATTGTCATATAAAGGCAACGGAATATATCATGTTGATTTTGAAAATCCTCAGAGAGCTGTCACAAAGGGGCAGGCTGTTGTATTCTATGACGGTGATATTGTTGTAGGAGGAGGCACGATAATATGACAGATTACTCTATGGAAAAACTTACTGACAATATTTTTGTATGTGCAAGCTCCGAACACCGCTTCGGAACTGATGCATTTCTGCTGACATACTTTTCAAATTACCGCATGAAAGACAAGGTATGCGATTTTGGTACAGGGTGCGGAATTATTCCGATGATTATGCAGAAAAAAAATCCCCCTCAGATTACATACGCAGTCGATATTCAGGAAAGTGCAATCGAACAGCTCAAAAAAGGTATAGAGGCAAGCAATGTAAAAAATATTGTTCCCGTACTTGCCGATTTAAAAATCCTGTGGGATAATGCTCCGAAAGGTCAGCTTGATTTGGTTATATGCAATCCGCCCTATAAGGCTACCAATGCCGGAATCGAAAGCAGTATCACTGCACAGAAAATCGCCCGTCATGAAATTATGTGCAATATCGATGATGTATGCCGTTCAGCGTCAAAGCTACTCAAATTCGGAGGAAGACTCTGCATGTGCAACCGCCCCGAACGTCTTGCCGATGTCATAACCGCTATGAAATCAAACGATATCGAACCTAAACGCATACGCTTTGTTGCTAACAATCCTGAACAGAGTCCATGGCTTTTCCTCATAGAGGGAAAAAAAGGCTCTAAGCCTTTTCTTAAAATAGAACCTCCTCTCTATATGAAAAGCAATGAACTGAAAGAAATTTATCAAATCGGAAAAGAGTGTGAATAATGGGTACTTTATATGTAATAGGAACTCCCATAGGCAATATGGAAGATATAACTCTCCGACAGCTTGAAACTTTCAGAAAAGTAGATTTCATATGTGCGGAAGATACAAGGGTAACGCTTAAACTCCTTTCAAGATACGATATTCACAAGCCACTTGTAAGCTATCACGAACACAGCGGTCGTGAAGTTGCAGACCGCATAACGGAAAGAATACTTAACGGTGAAAACGCCGGTATCGTTACCGACGCCGGTATGCCATGCATATCTGACCCCGGGGAAAATCTCGTTAAAATATGCTATGAAAAAAATATTGATGTAAAGGTAGTGCCGGGGGCAAGTGCAGTTGTATCGGCTCTTGCAATATCGGGATTGAATACATCAAGATTTACTTTTGAGGGCTTTTTGTCAGTTACCAAAAAACAACGTTTTGAACATCTTGAATCCCTTAAAGACGAAAAGCGTACCATGATATTCTATGAAGCTCCGCACAAGCTGATTTCTACTCTTAAGGATATGCTTGAATATTTCGGTGACAGAAAAATTTCGCTCTGCCGTGAGCTTACTAAAATTTATGAGGAAGTCCTCAGAATGACAATTTCGGAAGCTGTTGAATATTATTCAGTAAAATCTCCCAAGGGCGAATATGTTCTTGTAATCGAGGGAAAACAAAATTCCGAATCCGACAGCATAAGCATTGAAAACGCTTTAAAACAGGTCGAAAATCTTGTTGAAGCCGGTGAAAAGCCTGTTAATGCCTGCAAAGCCATAGCCAGAGAATACGGTCTCAGAAAAAGTGATTTATATTCAGCTTTCTGCTAATCAAATCAGGAGGATTTTTCAGATGAATGAACGCCTTAAAAAGCAAATCGATTTTATTACCGAAATCGATAAGCTTAAAAATATTTACCGTCAGACCTATGTCATCAATGAGGA
>JAQXFT010000117.1 GCA_029005335.1 Oscillospiraceae bacterium | reverse complement strand
AGTAGGCGACAGCGTAGCACATATTCTTGAAACAATGGGACTTGAAACATGCGGAACTCACGGAACTACCGCAGCACTTGCACTTCTCAATGATGCTGTAAAGAAAGGCGGAGTAATGGCATCATCACATATAGGCGGACTTTCAGGAGCATTTATTCCTGTATCAGAAGATGCCGGAATGATTGATGCCGCAGTTGACGGAACTTTAAAGCTTGAAAAGCTTGAGGCAATGACTGCTGTATGTTCAGTAGGTCTTGATATGATAGCTGTGCCGGGAGATATTACTCCTGCAACAATTTCCGCAATAATCGCAGATGAAGCTGCTATCGGAATGGTAAATAATAAGACTACAGCCGTAAGACTTATTCCTGCAATAGGCAAAAAAGAAGGCGATATGCTTGAATTTGGCGGACTTCTCGGAAGCGGACCTGTTATGTCAATAAACAACAAATCAGCAGAGAAGTTTATAAACAGAGGCGGACGCTTGCCAGCACCTATGCACAGTATCAAAAACTGATTTTTTAATATTTCAGGCGGACTTGAAAAAAAGTCCGCCTGTTTTTTGCTATATGACTATAAAATCACTGCTTGAATATCCGGTAATTCCGTTGTAGAAAACAACATACCAGCCGTTTGTATTTCCGTAGATTGTAACGGTAGCATTATTCGGAATTGAACCTATTATTTTGCTGTTTGTTGAGGGATAGCTTCTTATATTAAGACCTGAACCGTCAGTAACAACGACTCCCTGAAGAACAGGGCCTGCATTGACAAATGGAATACCAAAATAATCGCAGAGAGACTGAACGAGATTTTTAGCGATTTCATTCAGATTCCGTTTAATCCATGCTTCATCATAGTAGTTGTCATGGTATCCGAGTTCACAGAGAACAGCAGTAGCTTTGGTTCTTGTAACCTCTCCGAGTGAAGTAGTGGGTACAGCATTTACCTTATCGGGAATAGGGTAAATGCTTTTAAGATTATTTGCGATAATAGTAGCAAGGCGTTCGCTGTCCTGACTGTTGGGAGCAAAATATATATCAATACCCCTGAGCTTTCCGGCGAGACTTTCCGGAGAAGCATTTGAATGAAGTGCGAGGTGAACATCATAGTAAGCGGAATTTGAATCGCTTATAGCACCTGATACATTTCTTGAGGGGTCATTTCTGACATAGGTTATACCGCTTGAACGCAGATAAGGTTCCATACGGTCAGCGATGAGGTTCATATATAATTCTTCGTTTCCCTCAGAAGCGTACTGATTCCACTCCTGAGTTGACGGACTCAGAAAAACCTTCGGCATAAAAAATCACCCTTTCCGAGAAATAAATTCTCCTTATATTTTATGCCGGAAGTTGTTTAATTGTTATATTTCGCTGTCAGATTCAACGGCATCAACAGCTTCTTCTATGATGTCGGGGAAATACCATGTCAGGTCTTTTCTGTTGAGCATACCGAAATTTTTATTAGAGCCTTCGTCCCAAAGGAAGCAGGTGATACCACGTTTTTTAGCGGATTCGATGTAATATTCGGTGTATTCGGTTCTTTTTGCATAGTTGTTTTTATTTACAGAGCCAAATTCTCCGATAATTACGGGAGTACCCTTATCTATAAAAGTGCTTTTAAGGAGGTCAAAGCCCTTGTCAAGCTCGAGCTTGTCCGAATCCGTACCCCATTCGGCAGACTGTGCGGAATCGTCGTCGGGGTCGGAGAAATCCCACGGCGAATAATAGTGAACAGATACAATTATTTTGTCATCGTCCGGAATTTTGACTGCTTTAACGGCATCATCAGTAATTGAAGCAGCATGGGAAGTTATTATAAGATGTCTGTCGGTATTGTTTCCACCGGAGCTTCTGACAGTCTTTACAAATACATCAAAGAGATTGTTTATAACTTCACGTTCTTCCGGAGTACCTCCGGTCCATTCATTCGGAGAGTCAATAATTCTTGGTTCATTCATGCCTTCAAAAAGGAGATGGTAGTCATAATCCCTGAATCTTTCGGAAATCTGCTCCCATATTTTTGTAAATTTTTCGGTAACAGCCTTTTCATCAGCTTTGGAAGGATTAAGCCATGTATAGTCATCATGGTGGATATTTATAATAGCATACATATCATTATCTATGACGTAATCGACAACTTCATTTACTCTGTCAAGCCATTCGGGGTCGATAGTATTGTCATCAGAAAGGTGATTAGTCCACGATACCGGAATACGAACAGCATTGAATCCGGCTTTTTTTACGGTATCAATCATATCCTTTGTGACAACAGGATTTCCCCAGTATGTTTCGGAATCGGAAACAGAAAGTTCCTTTTCCTTATCATAGCAGTCAAGGGAATTTCCGAGATTCCAGCCTATACGCATATCGCTGACAATCTGCTGAGATGTAATATCATGCATCTGAGCATTTTCGGGTACAGAGCTTTTATAGGTTTTATTGTCAGTTATATTTGCTTCAGGAGAGTCTGAGTTGTCAGCGGAGAAATTCACATTCCCTATGCTTGATTTAACAGTAATACTTTTAACTGTTATATTTTCCGATTCGCTCCACCAGAATCCGAACATAAAATCTCCGTCGTCGGAAATATAATTTTTAATATCGTCAGGTACTCTCCAGTATAAAAGGGCAGTGGTTGAATCAGTTATAACGGCAAAATTTTTTGACTGATACCAGTGGTCATCAGTAGCGGAGGGGCAGTCATCATCAACGGAGATTCCGAAAGCACCCGACATTTTTTTCAGGGGAGCAGAGCCTTCAATGCTTACTTCAAAGTATTGCGGAATGTGGTCATCATTTATAAGCTTTTCAATAGGGATTTTCAATGATTTTGTATCTTCATTTTTGTAGTTAAGTGATTCATTCAGGCTTGTAGTTTTTGTATTATCGACAGGTATTTCAAAGGCAGTTGAATAACTGCATATAATGCTTTCGAGGCGAATTGACTGAACGCCACCCCACCAGTATCCGAACTGGATATAGCCTTTATCACTGATATTTATATAATCCTTTATTTCATCGGGAACGTCCCATTTTATTTCGGCATAAGCACCTTCTATGGATATTTCTACGTCATCGGACTGATACCAGTGGTCATCGGTAGCGGAGGGGCAGTCCTCAGTTACAGAGATACCGAAAGCACCAGTAAATTTCTGGATATCTGAAACGCCGTCCTCTGCATAGATAACAAAGGTAAAGGATTCAATTCTGTCATCTTCGTCAGCCAGCTCAGAGAGCTTTTCCTTATATGTCTTATTGCTGTCATAGTTGAGAATTTTATTAATCTGCCCTTTTTCGTTAGCCATAGAGCGTGATATTATTTCTGTCGGGCTTACGTGGGCAGGAGTTGTAGTTGTCTGTGGAGCTGATGTTTCCGCAGGAGCTTCCGTTGCAAATTTAAAGTTGTCAGGATTTATTTCAGATGTTGCAGGAGCTGAAGTCTGAGCTGATGTAGTAGGGGCAACAGATGAAGAACTGCTGTTTTTGCTATCATCTTCGCTGCAGCCTGTAAAAAGTACAGCAGTAAGTATTCCGGCAGTAATTACGGATAAACTTTTTTTAAAATTATTCATAGAAATCTCCTTTACATAAGAAAGCTTATGAAAAGTTCATCAAGGGCTTTCCAGTTGTTGTTATTATTTTCGGGCATATCGGAAATAATATTTTCAATTTCCGCAATGCTTTTATCTATATACTGATTTATTTCGTCAATACGTTTTCCCGTGCTGATTTCGGGCGTATTGATTTTAATTTCAATGAGCTTGTCAATAAATGGTTTCATAGAGGGTTCAAGCTCCGAGCTGCAAAGCTCTGAAAAGAGCATAGGCGGAGGGGAATTTTTATCGATAATCCATTTGCAGGCAAGAACAGGACGTATTACATAAAAATATTTTTTCAGCTTTACGATATCCGTTTTAAGATATTCACGGTAATTGGATTTTGCCATACTCAGATAATGATAAAGACCGTTTTTTGACCTGAAATAATCGTTTATGACATTTCTTATTTTCTGCCATTCCGGAGTAGTTTTATATATAATAGGTGAATTATTCCATTCAAAGAGAGTCGGATTTGATTTATGAAGAAGCCTCAGAGCCTTCTGCAAATCCCAGCCATTAATATCAAGGGTTTCATCAAGCTGATATTCGATAATATCAGAGGTTTTTTCAAGCCTGAGATAGTATTCCAGCGGACGGATATATATAAATCTTACATCATAGTCGCTGTCAGGGGAAGCAAAGCCCCATGCACGGCTACCGGATTCGACCGCATGAATTATCCGGACATTCTGAGTTCTTTCGATTTCTTCAATCTTGTTTATAATAATCTGCTTCAAATCTTTTCACGCTCCCTGATATAATTATATCACAGAATAGCCAAAAATCAACATCTTCGAGACGATAATTGCCGGTGTGTAATTTTTATCGGAAAATTTGTAAAAACTGCACAATAATTCTGAAAAACGTTGACAGAAATCATAAACTATGATATAATATAAACATCTTTTTAGGGAGAGTGAATTTATGAAACATTTACAGAAAATTATATCATTAACATCAGTGTGTATATTATTTATGACATTTTTCTCAGGCTGTTCAGGAAACAAGGTACATTCAATATCAGATTTGGACGGAAAAATTATAGGAGTCCAGCTTGATACCGTCGGTGATACATATGCTTCTGATATAAAAGGAGCTGATGTGAGACGTTATTTTGATGGTAAAGAAGCTGTTGCAGATTTGGCTGAAGGAAAGCTTGATGCTGTTATCGTTGATATTGAACCTGCCAAGGTATATGTTGAAAATAATGAGAATGTAACAATTCTTGATGAGACATTTTCGGAGGAGGAGTATGCAATTGCCATAAAAAAAGGAAATACAGAGCTTATGGATAAAATCAACAATGCCCTTGATGAGCTTAGCTCTGACGGAACTCTCGACGCTATAAAAGCAAACTGGATTGGAGAAAATGCAACAGGCAAGCCATATAATTTTTCCTATGAATCTACGCCAACTGACGGCAAACTTATAATGGCAACAAATGCAACATTTCCGCCATATGAATCCATGGACGGAGAAAATATAATCGGCTTTGATATCGATATGATGAAAGCTGTATGCCATAAGCTTAACAAGGAACTTGTTGTAAATGATATGGATTTTGACCTCGTAACCGGAGCAGTCGTAAAAGGAGATGCTGATGTAGGAGCAGCAGGTATAACAATAACTGATGAACGCCTTAAACTCGTTGATTTTTCCAATCCCTATACAACAGCAACTCAGGTTGTAATTGTACGCAAAGATTAAATATTATACTTGACAAGCCTTATATAATATGATAGAATAAATTCAATAAGGATAAACTGCCACCGGGTAGTAAGCATTCTTAGTTTACGGCATCAGGTCTTTGAAGCCGTAAACGGGAATGTTTTTTTTGGAGGTATATTTAAATGAGAAAAAAATATTTTTCGCTTACTGAAATTTTGCTCTGGAGCTTGTCTGTAATTCTGATTATAGTATCCTTCTGCATATTTGACCATGAAAATTATGCAGTGCTTGTTGCATCGCTTATAGGTGCAACGTCACTTATTCTGAACGCAAAGGGAAATGTCTGCGGACAGATTCTGACAGTATTTTTCAGTTGCATATATGCAGTAATTTCCTTTAAACTGAAATATTACGGAGAAATGATAACATATCTCGGAATGACTTCGCCGATAGCTGTTGTTTCAGTTATTACATGGCTGAAAAATCCATTTGAAAAAGGTATAGCGGAGGTTAAGATAAACTGCCTTTCAAAGAAGGAGTATACTTTTCTTGCTGTACTTGCATTAGCTGTAACAGTGATATTTTATTTTATTCTGAATTTTTTCAATACATCGCAGATTGTATTGAGTACGCTTTCAATATTCACAAGCTTTACAGCTTCATATCTTACTATGAGAAGAAGTGAATATTATGCCGTTGCATATTTATCTAATGATATAATACTGATTATGCTGTGGATTCTGGCAAACAGTCCGTCAATGGTGATATGCTTTGCAGTTTTTCTTGTTAATGATGTATATGGATTTATAAGCTGGGCTGATATGAAAAAAAGGCAGAGCTGAAAAGGCGGACACAGTCCGCCTTTTTTATTTTTCAGGGAATAATAGTAATTTCCTGCGAATTATGTACAACTATGAAGCAATATAATAATATTGAAGGATTTGTATTGCAAGGGGGGATATTATGTTATTAAAGCTTTTAAGCAGTCTTATACTTTTTGCACTTCATGTGGATAATATGGGAATTTTTCCGAAACCGCTTTCAAAAAAGGAGGAGAAGAAGTATTTTATACTGATGTCACAAGGGGATAAAAGTGCAAGAGATAAGCTGATAGAACACAATCTCAGACTGGTTGCACATATAGTAAAGAAATATAATCCTGCTCCGCAGGAGCAGGAGGAACTTATTTCAATTGGTACAATAGGTCTTATAAAAAGTGTTACTACGTTTGATTATGCAAAAGGAGCAAAATTTGCGACATATGCAAGCAGATGTATAGAAAATGAAATACTTATGAATTTCAGAGCAGCAAAAAAATCGGCAGGTGATGTATACATCAGCGAGCCGATTGAAACGGATAAGGACGGAAATACCCTTACTTTGATAGACCTTATGGATGATGGAAATGATATAAATGAACAGATAGATTTGCTGATACATTCACAACAGCTGAGTCGTTTTCTTAATCAATGTCTGAGCAGGCGTGAAAAGGAGATAATAGTAATGCGTTACGGGCTTTATGGAAATATCCCCCGAACTCAGAATGAAGTTGCGGAGAAGCTTGATATATCACGTTCATATGTATCACGTATAGAGAAAAAGGCACTTGAAAAGCTCAGAAAGATGTATGATACAACACCCTTTTAAAGATTCCCGAGGATTTTATTAAAAGTATCATAGTTACCTGAATGGTTGTGAGAACAGTATACAGCGAATCTTATTTCACGGAAATATTTTTTGTAATCCGGAATAATCTCTTTATATGCACGGGCAACAATATTCGGATTATTCCGGAATGCACCGCACCCGAACGCTCCCAGCACAAGAACATCAATATTATTTGCCGCTGCGATATTGAGTATATGAGAGCCACGCTTTTTATGTATTGAAAGAAGCTCCCAGTCGGATATATTTATAGGCTCGGCAACTCCGGGATTCATACTATTATAAGGCTTATGGCGAAGATTAGGTGCAGCACACGTCAGAATATCAACGCTGAACCATTCTTTTTGCGGAATATTTTCCGGAAACGGCGTATCTGATTTCATAACTACAATATCCGGTGTATATATGCAGGTATCTGTATAGCACAAATCTTTTTTATTGCGGTGCATTTTATAGAAATCTGAAAATAGTCTGCTTGTATGAAGGCATGGATAAAGGGTTGAACATCTGCAAAGACTCTCCTCCTGTGCGGAGCTTCCTCTTGTAGCTCCACCGCCGGGATTAGTTGCAGATGCAAAATTCAGAACTCCGATTCTGCTTTCCGGATAAATATCGTGCAGTTTTTTGGAGGCTTCAAGGGTTCTTTCTTTTGTAACAGTAATTTTTCCGTTTTTATCCGAACCTGTCTTATTGATTTCGGGGTACTCATCAGGCATATAGAGCTTTGTATCTTCAATTGATTTTGCTACAGCGTCAAAAAGAGTTTCATTTTCACGGCACTGCTGAATAGTATCCTCAAAAATTTTAATTCTCTGATAAGTGGGATTATTGAAATCCATAAAAAAATCATCTCCTTTAGGAATTTGCGGGTTATATTATACTGAAAGAAACAGGGAGTCTGTCAATATATCTGCATAGTTCCGACGGAGGGCAAATACGCTCGAATCCTGAATCTGTCAGTTTTATGATATTGTTATAAATAAGAAAGTGTTTTTTATCATATTGCATATCTCTGTGATAGTGACCTGAGAACCACATATTATATTCAAGCCTTGAATCGAGCTGGTCAAAATAGTCGTTAAGGGCATTGTTTTTATATCCCATACCTTTGAACATATGGTTCTGAATATGTCTTGAAACTGAATGTGTAATAACTATGTCAACATTCCAGTTTACGGAATCAAGATTGATAAGTCCCTGATTCATTTCCTCAGGAGAGGGAAGTTCTTCTTCCCATATTGATCGCCCCGGCTTGCGGTATGGTTTGTCATGGCTTTCCGCACCTCCGAATGCAAATATTTTTCTGCCGTCGATATCGAATATACTTCCACGGCAGAGGTGAATAATATTATCAGTAATTTTCTGAACTTTTCCGCCCTGCCATGTCTGATAAGGATAATTCTTCAGCAGATTGAAATTTTCGTGATTGCCGTCAATCCAGAGTGTAGTCCATGGTTTATTATCAAGCCATTTAAGCCAGTATTTTTCTTCTTCTGAGTTATCCCATACAAGACCGAAATCACCGCATATAATGAGATAATCGGAACGGCTGAGAGTATTCTGAATGTTAAAGTTCTGGGTATTGAGCTTATGTATATCAATATCTCCGTGTAAGTCGCCGGTTATAAAAATCATTTTTAAGAAGTTCTCCTTATTGATAACAGAATATTAATGACCTCTGGTTCTATTATATCATATCACATTGAAAAAATCAAGAGTATATTATTAAAATTATTCAGGGAAGCAAAAAAGGCAGAACATATAATGCTCTGCCTGATATATTATTTAATTTTTCTGCATTCGATATAGAAGCGTTTATCTTCGGCATGACCCATTGAAAAAGTTTTTCTTGGGAGAGAGCCGTCCTTGATGACGGTCGGGAAAAGCTGATTTTTATTCATATCGGGGAGTATAAATCCGATACCATTTTTCTTTTTAACAAGGCTTCTGAGGGTATCAGTACCATGAATATAGTCAATTTTTCCGGAGTTTTCTCTGAGCCATTTATCAAGGAAGGTCTGAAGGCTTCCTACTGTAAGATTTGAATATTTTTTATTGATATATACGGTTTTTTCGATATCGCCCTTTATATACGTGAATGACTGTTCAGAGGGAATATCAGTAATTTCAAGAAATTCCGACATATCGGAAAGAAGCTTTTCAGCATCAGTATCAGTAACAAGGCGGTGAATAGCTTCAAATTTCAGAGCAGGGCTGTGGAGGTTTACGATTTCAGCAAGGGCATATCGTGCAGGGTGATTTGAAAAATCCTTATCAGGGTTTTCACGTTTAAGGGATTCATAGTATTCCTTTGCAGTGGCGAGTGAGTGATTTCCGTCGCCCATAGCAAAGAGCATATCTGAGCTGTCGAGACTGTCAAGAGCATTCATAATCTGATTCTGAATATTTTCCGGAATCAGAAATCCTCTGATTTTACCGCCGTTCTGCATGAGTTCAAAATCATAAAGCTTTTGCATATTTCCGGAATTTTCTGAAAGTGGTTCAATAATGCCTTTATTCTGGTCATCAATCAGAATCATGATGTGAGGGAGTTCAAGAGAAGCATTTTTACGTATTCTGACTCTGGGAGGGATTCTCTCAATAACAGTAGCTTCAGTAGCTCTTACCTGAGATTTGCTTCCTTTTGTATAGTCGTATTCTTCAAGGTCAATTTTTCCGACAATTCCCTGACGGAGTATACCATTGCTCTGGATTCTCTCGACATATACAAGAGCATTTTTGTATTCGTCGAAAATATTACTTTCAAGATATTTATCCATGGCGGAGTGAATATCCTCGATTTTCTTTTCAACGTCATCAGATTCGAGGTATATTTCGGGGAGGGTAAGTCTGAGGGTTGAGGGAGAATCCCCGACAATTTTTTCGACACTGTTCCAGTATTCAGGCTCGCTTGTATACTGGTCGCAGGCGATTACAGACCATCTGTACATATCTGTATTTTGTTTTGGAATAAGAATATCAGAGGGTTTAAAAGCATTGTTCATATTATTTGACATCTCCAGTCATAAGTTTTATTTCAGTATTCAGACGGCATACAGGAAGACCTACAACATTAAAGAAATCCCCTTCTATATGGGTTATAAAGAGAGAGCCTTTTCCCTGAATACCGTAACCTCCGGCTTTGTCGAATGGTTCTCCGGAGGTGATATATTCTGATATTTCAGAATCCGTCAGGCTTCTGAAATATACTTTTGTGTATTCCGTAAAGGTTTTTGAAATGCCGTTCAGAATCAGACAACAGCCTGTAGCTACAATATGGGATTTTCCGGATAGCTTTTGAAGATATTCACGGCATTGATTTTCATCAGCAGGCTTTCCCATAATTTCACCGTCAAGAATTACAGAGGTATCACAGCCGATTACAAGGGAATCGGGAAATTTTTCTGCAACGTTTTCTGCTTTAAGTCTGGCAAGATATTCTGAGGCTTCGAGAGTGGTAATATTTTCAGGAATGATTTCTTCAACGTCAGAAGCTGAGACTTCAAAATTTTCTGTTATACAGGAAAGTAATTCCTTTCTTCTGGGCGAGCCTGATGCAAGTATGATTTTCATATTTTTTAAAGAGCCTTTCTTATTACTGAGCCGGCTTCAAATGTCATATCCGACCCGAAGCTGAATTTCATCATAGCATGATTGACTGTCTTGATTTCCTGACCGTTTTCGTCGTATAATTCATCAAGGGTAATCTGAACCGGCTTTTTATTCGGTGAAACTATTTCAACAGTATCTCCGGCAAAGAATCTGTTACGCTGAGTACAGTAAACCGTATTGTTTTCGCACTTGTCAACAACAGCTACAACATCATAGTTTCTGATATAACCGCTGTTTTCGTAATATTGGCAGTCCTTAGGGTGACCGAAGAAAAATCCGGTACAGTATTTTCTGTGGCTTACCTTGAATACCTCCTCACGAATCCAGTCGGGGAGAGTAAAATTATCGGGATTTCTGTAGTATTCATCAACAGCCATTCTGTAGGCATTAGTAATTATGGCTGTATAGTATGCAGATTTTGCACGTCCCTCTATTTTAAGGCTTGTAACTCCTGCCTGAGCGAGCTTGTCGATATGGTCAATCATGCAGAGGTCTTTTGCATT
>JAQXFT010000116.1 GCA_029005335.1 Oscillospiraceae bacterium | reverse complement strand
ATTTCTGTCTTTTCACGTTTCTTACGCTGTGAGTGTCTGTCATAAACATAGTGATATTTATTGTCGAGAGTCTCATTTATAGCGTTTGCAATCATTATTGCCGTACCGCTGGGAGCATCGATTTTCTGATTATGATGCTTTTCTACTATTTCAATATCAAACTGTCCGCCGAGTACAGATGCTGCTTTCTTTGCAAGCTGTACAAGAAGATTTATTCCCAGTGACATATTAAATGTAAAGAATACGGGTATTTGCTGTGAAGCTGCTTTTATTCTGCTTATCTGTTCCTCACTGTAGCCTGTAGTCGCAAACACTACCGGAGTACCTGTTGAAAGACAGTAATTAAGCAGTCCGTCAAGTGATGCCGGATTTGAGTAATCGATTATTACATCAGGCTTTACAGGGAGCTTTTCGGGAGAATCCACTATCGGAAAATCCGCATACTGTTCAGTAAATAAATCTATGCCGGCAACAACCTTACAGTTATCCCTTGCGGAAACACAGTTGTATATTGTTTTTCCCATTTTGCCGTTTGCACCGCAAATTGCAATATTTGTCATTTTTAACAATCCCTTCCGGAGTAATTTTATTATACAAGATTATGCTTTGCAAGAACTGCTCTGAGCTTTTCTCTGTTCTCATTGCTCATAGGATAAAGGGGCATTCTGCATGGTCCTGCTTTTGTTCCCATAAGGTTAAGAGCTTCTTTTACAGGTATCGGATTTACCTCTATAAACAGAGCGTTTATAAGGTCAAGATACTCTATCTGGAGCTTTGAAGCCTCTGCAAAATTATTTTCGAGACAATATTTTGCCATAAGGTGGGTTTCCTTGGGGATAATGTGTGAAAGTACAGATATTACGCCCTTTCCTCCGAGAGACATTATCGGCACTATCATATCATCATTTCCGCTGTATATATCAACAAGGTCTCCGCATTCTGCAATAAGCTTTGCGGTATAGCTTATATTTCCGCTTGCCTCCTTGACTGCAACGATATTTTTATGCTGTCCGAGAGTCTTTACGGTTGCAACGTCAATATTTATGCCTGTTCTTCCGGGGATATTATAGAGTACAATCGGAATATTTACTGCATCTGCAATGGCTGTGAAGTGTGCTACAAGACCTCTCTGAGTAGTCTTGTTGTAATACGGAGTTACCACAAGAAGTGCATCTGCTCCAAGCTCCTCAGCCTCTTTTGAAAGCTTTACTGCATATGCGGTATCATTACTTCCTGTGCCTGCAATTACCGGTACTCTCTTTGCAGTTCTTTCAACCGCAAATCTGATACATTCGAGATGTTCCTCATCTGTCATAGTAGAAGCTTCTCCTGTAGTACCGCATATAATTATTGCATCAGTACCGCTTTCAATCTGATAATCAATCATTCTGCCAAGCTCATTGAAATTTATTGAGCCGTCCTCATTCATAGGAGTGACAATTGCTATACCTGCTCCTGTAAAAATTGTGTTTTTCATAAATAGTCTCCATTACCGCATAAAGCGGTTTCCGTTTTTACGGCAAACGGAAAAAACCCAGATTTTTTTATGACAGTTTTTTCATATATGTGACCCATTTTTTTGATACATCGGCATTTATGCTCTCATAGAATTTAACGGCTTCATCATTCCATGACAAATCCTTCCATTCAAGGCGGAGACAGTTTTTTGCTCTGCCGATTTCCTCTACAAATTCAAAAATAGCCTTACCTACTCCCCTGCGTCTCATTTCTTCGGTAACAAATGCATCTTCTATATACAGAATCTTTTTTCCGGAGAGGGTTGCGAGAGGTATAAATATATAGCTTGCAAAGCCTATGGGTTCTCCGTTGTTTTCTGCTATTACAGCATGAAGTCCGCTTGCCTTTTTCATAAGTCTTTCAGTTTCTTCTGTTGTAAGGGTGCAGTCCTCTGCAAATCCCTCGTATTCTGTAAGCCTGTGAATAAAATCACAGATGACCGGAGCATCTGAAACTTCTGCCTTTCTTATTGTTATATCCATCTTATCCCACCTGTGCTGAATTTATCAGTCAAAAAAGCCCTTTGCTGCCAGAAGCTCAGCAAGAAGTACTCCTCCGCCTGCTGCACCTCTCAGCGTATTGTGTGAAAGGCATACAAATTTATAATCATACTGCTTATCTTCACGAAGTCTGCCTGTTGATACTGCCATGCCGTTTTCAAGCATTCTGTCAAGCTTAGCCTGTGGTCTGTTATCGTCCTCAAAGTAATGTATAAACTGCTTTGGTGCTGACGGAAGCTCAAGCTCCTGCGGAACACCCTTGAAATCTCTCCAGAGTTCAAGAATTTCCTCCTTGTCAGGCTTTTTATCAAAATCAACAAATACCGCTGCTGTGTGTCCGTCTGATACCGGTACTCTCAGGCACTGTGTTGTAATTGACGGTGAAGTAGCATTTACAATAACTCCGTCCTTTACCTGTCCCCATACCTTGAGAGGTTCCTGTTCGGATTTTTCTTCCTCTCCGCCTATGAACGGAATAACATTATCTATCATATCAGGCCATGTACTGAAAGTTTTTCCTGCTCCGGATATTGCCTGATAGGTACAAGCAAGCACTCTTTTAATTCCGAATTTCATCAGCGGGTGAAGTGCCGGAACATAACTCTGTATTGAACAGTTTGATTTTACTGCAATAAATCCTCTCTTAGTGCCGAGTCTCTTTCTCTGTGAATGAATAACTTCGATATGGTCAGGATTTATCTCAGGCACTACCATTGGCACATCAGGAGTTGTTCTGTGTGCGGAATTGTTTGATACTATCGGACATTCTGCCTTAGCGTAAGCTTCTTCAAGAACCTTTATCTCATCTTTTTTCATATTTACTGCACAGAAACAGAAATCAACCATTCCGGCAATCTTCTGAATATCTTCTTCAGCATTCATGATAATCATATTTTTCATGGATTCAGGCATAGGAGTTGTCATTGCCCAGCGTTCTCCTACTGCTTCCTCATATGTTTTTCCTGCTGAACGTCCGGACGCTGCCAGAACCTTTACTCTGAACCACGGGTGATTTTCAAGAAGCGTTGCAAAACGCTGTCCGACCATTCCTGTAGCACCGATAATACCAACATTATACTGCTTCATAAATAGATTCTCCTTAAAAAAATTTTTTTAAATAAAAAAACCGGTTGCAAACCGGCACACCATGAGTTATAATAGAATTATCGCATTTTGAATTATGCTGATAGCTCCCCATCATAAACATCATGATGACAGTCATTTGCCTGTTAAGCAAATGCCCGAGACAGATTTTACCGGAAACTGTCCCTCGGCGGTATCGCCTTTTACGCCGGATAAACGGAATGGTTTTCCTGAACGACGCTACTAATCTTTACCGCACCTCTACCTTAATAACTATAATATCACCTTTATTAAACATTGTCAAGGCATTTTGGATATTTTTTTCAAAAAAGGCTTTATTTTTCAGGAGGTATATATTTTATGGATACAGAAAATATGAAAAAATCGGATTTTTATTATGAACTCCCTCAGGAGCTTATAGCCCAGACTCCGGTTGAACCACGCAACGCTTCCCGTCTCATGTGCATTGACCGTACAAATGGCTCAATATCTCACTGCCATTTCTATAATTTATGCGAAAAGCTCAGAAAAGGTGACTTGCTTGTTATGAATGATTCAAGAGTAATTCCGGCAAGGCTCTATGGTGAGAAAATCGGAAACAATACTTTTATTGAATTTCTTCTGCTTGAACAGAAAGGCGATAAGCTATGGGAAATTATATGCCGCCCCGGTAAAAAGGCTAAGGTCGGTACGAAATTTTCATTCGGAAACGGAAGGCTTATTGCTGAGGTAATGGAAGTCAAAGATGACGGCAACAGAATTGTCAAATTTGAATGCGAGGGAAATTTCTTTACAGCTCTCGAAGATGTCGGACAAATGCCTCTCCCTCCGTATATTACCGAAAAGCTTGAAAACAAGGAACGCTATCAGACTGTTTATTCACGTGAGCTTGGCTCTGCTGCCGCTCCGACTGCCGGACTTCATTTCACTCCCGAAATGTTTGACGAGCTTCATCAGAAAGGCATAAATACTGCCTTTGTAACGCTTCATGTCGGTTTAGGTACTTTCCGCCCCGTCAAGGAAGAAAAGGTACTTGACCACAAAATGCACAGCGAACACTATTTTCTTCCGAAAGAAACTGCCGACCTAATAAATCAGACTAAACAGAATGGCGGTAGAGTTATAGCTGTCGGAACTACTTCCTGCCGTACCCTCGAAAGCGTTGCGACTTTCTACGATAAAATAGAGGAACACGAAGGCTATACGGATATTTTCATCTATCCCGGCTATAAGATCAACTGAATTGACGGTCTTATTACTAATTTT
>JAQXFT010000115.1 GCA_029005335.1 Oscillospiraceae bacterium | reverse complement strand
ATCTCCATACTGCGTTTTTCAATATCAGCAGGATTTATATTTTCCATTTTCAAAAAAAATCATCTCCATTCAGATGTAAGGTCTTTTATGACTTCTCCGGCAATAATCAGACCTGCTACGGACGGTACAAACGCATTGCTTGCCGGAATACGCTTTTTACATTTTTCCTCATAGTTTTCGGTATCGGGTATAAAAGGAATTTCCTTTGAATAAACTGTTTTAAGTCGCTTTACTCCACGTTTTTTAAGTTCATAACGCATTACTCTTGCAAGAGGACATACAGAAGTTTTATATATATCTGATACTTCAAACATAGTCGGGTCAAGCTTGTTTCCTGCACCCATTGAGCTTATTATTGGTGTTCCTGATTCCTGAGCCTTGACCGCAAGTTCAATTTTTCCTGATACAGTATCTATTGCATCGACTATATAATCATACTGACTGAAATCAAATTCTCCGGAAGTTTCGGGAGTATAGAAAGTCTGATACTTTCTGACATGACATTCGGGATTTATCTGCATAATACGTTTTTCCGCAACATCGGTTTTATACTGTCCGACCGTATCCAATAAAGCATAAATCTGACGGTTTATATTAGTAATGCTTACTGTATCATTGTCGATTAAATCAACAGAACCGATTCCGCTTCTGACAAGTGCTTCAACGACATATCCGCCTACTCCGCCTATGCCAAATACGGCCACTCTTGATTCTGATAATTTTTTCATAGCATTACTGCCGAGCATAAGCTCTGTTCTTGAAAACTGATTAAGCATCTTTTTGACTCCTTATCAATAATTATCGAGAAAGCTTGTATAATCATCACCCTTATGATATGATATGATTGTATCAAGATTTACATTTTCAACACTTCGGAAGATGTTTATATCTATATTCGGATTGATTTTTTTCATATCTGCAATAAGCTCTTTCATTTCCTGACGCTTTGAAGTATTTCCGCCGTCCTGAGTATGTTCCATATTCTCGGTAAAACGGCACGCACACTGTATAAACTCAAGATTATTATATCTTACCCACGCTTTTATATCCGATTCACGTACCATATAAAGAGGTCTGATAAGCTCCATATTCCCGAAATTTGAACTGTGCAGTTTAGGCATCATAGTCTGAACCTGTCCGCCATAAAGCATACCCATTAGTATAGTTTCTATAACGTCATTGAAATGATGTCCGAGTGCAATTTTATTACAGCCGAGACTTTCTGCATAGCTGTAAAGATGTCCTCTCCTCATTCTCGCACACAAATAGCATGGGCTGTCGTCTACATCTGCAACTATATTGAATATTTCGGATTTGTATATTTTAATCGGTATTCCAAGAAGTTCAGCATTGTCAATAATCTTCTGAAGATTTCTTTCATTGTATCCCGGATTCATAACAAGATATTCGGCTTCAAACGGAACATCACTGTATTTCTGAAGTCTCTGTATGCACTTCGCCATAAGCATAGAGTCTTTTCCTCCGGATATGCAGACAGCTATTCTGTCGCCCTCCTGTATAAGTTCATATTCCTTTATGCTTTTTACAAATCTGTTCCAGATTGTCTTTTTGAATTTTTTTACTATACTGCTTTCAATACTATCCATAAAAATTTCAGCTCCTTAAAAACATAGAAATATTATATCATATATAATCTGAAAAATCAATATCGGCTTCTGATGTTTGTTTCCTTCGGGAAATTTTATTGACTTTTATTCCATAAATGATATAATATTTCTGTAAATATCTGAAAGGAGAATGTTTAATGACACTGAAAGATTTACCAGTAGGCAAAAGTGCTGTCATTACTGAAACAGGCGGAGAAGGTTCGCTACGTCAGCACTTTCTCGACATGGGAGTCATTCCCGGAGCAGAGGTAACATTAATCAAATATGCTCCTATGGGCGACCCGATAGAACTCAGAATACACGGCTATGAGCTTACACTCAGACTGGCTGATGCTGAAAAAATTATAATTGCTCCGATTGACAACCCTGATAAAAACAAAAGTAAAGATTCTTCGCCAATAAAGCATAAAATCGAACACCCCGGATTAGGTGAGGGCGGTAAGTATCATGTAAAAGCTGACGAAAATCCGCTTCCAAAAGGTACTATTCTTACATTCGCCCTTGCAGGAAATCAGAACTGCGGTAAAACTACCCTTTTCAATCAGCTTACAGGTTCAAATCAGCACGTCGGAAACTTCCCCGGAGTTACTGTTGACAGAAAAAGCGGTTCAATAAAAAATCACCCCGAAACTCTTGTTACTGATTTGCCCGGTATATATTCAATGTCACCTTATACCAGTGAGGAAATAGTTACAAGAGAATTTATAATCAATGAGAGACCAAAAGGTATTATAAATATAGTTGATGCTACAAACATAGAAAGAAATCTTTATCTTACCATGCAGTTAATGGAGCTTGATATTCCTATGGTTCTCGCCCTTAATATGATGGACGAAATGAGAGGAAACGGCGGTTCTGTACATATAAATGAACTGGAGGATATGCTCGGTATCCCTGTTGTACCTATATCTGCATCAAAAAATGAGGGTATTGATGAACTTGTAAGCCATGCCCTGCACGTTGCACAATATCAGGAACGCCCCGGAAGAATTGATTTCTGCGGTAAAAATGACAACGGCGGTGCTGTTCACCGATGTCTGCACGGTATTATGGAGCTTATTGAAGACCACGCAAAATCTGCCGGTATTCCGGTCAGATTTGCATCAAGCAAGCTTGTTGAGGGCGATAAGCTTATCGAAAACGCTCTGAAGCTCACTCAGAACGAAAAGGAAATGATTGAACATATCGTATGCCAGATGGAAGAAGAAAGGGGTCTTGACCGTAATGCTTCAATTGCCGATATGAGATTTACTTTCATAAATAAACTTGTACGCAATACCGTTGTAAAACCCCGTGAAAGCAAGGAACACGAGAGAAGCAGAAAAGCAGATAAATTTTTAACCGGAAAATATACAGCTATTCCGGCATTTGCTCTTATTATGTCAGCTGTATTCTTTCTGACATTCAACGTCATAGGAGCATGGCTTCAGGGACTCCTTGAGTCTGCTATTGATTCCCTTACAGAAATTATGGATTCTGCATTGACTTCATGGCACGTAAATGAAGTTCTTCATTCCCTCATCATTGACGGAATTTTTAACGGAGTCGGAAGCGTTTTAAGCTTTCTGCCTGTAATAGTTACGCTGTTTTTCTTCCTTTCAATTCTTGAGGACAGCGGATATATGGCAAGAGTAGCTTTTGTCATGGATAAGCTTCTGCGAAAAATAGGTCTTTCCGGACGAAGTATCGTTCCTATGCTTATCGGATTCGGCTGTACTGTTCCGGCAATTATGGCAAGCCGTACTCTACCCTCCGAACGTGACAGAAAAATGACTATTCTGCTGACTCCTTTCATGAGCTGTACCGCAAAGCTGCCTGTATACGGATTCTTTACATCAGCATTCTTTCCGGAATACAGTGGACTTATTATGGTTGCCCTTTATTTCGGAGGCATTATTGCCGGAATTATTGTCGCTCTTATTTCCAGAGCAACTATTTTCAGGGGTGAGGCTGTTCCGTTTGTCATGGAGCTTCCTAACTATCGTATGCCCGGTGCTAAAAATGTTGCAATGCTTCTCTGGGATAAGGCAAAGGACTTTTTGCAAAGAGCATTTACGGTAATATTTATTGCTACTATTGTTATATGGTTTTTACAGAATTTTGACCTGCATATACGCATGACTGACAACTCTCAGAACAGTATACTTGCAATGATAGCAGGAATTTTTGCTCCGGTATTTGCTCCGCTCGGCTTCGGAGACTGGAGAATATGCACATCACTTATAGCAGGCTTCATAGCTAAAGAAAGCGTTGTTTCTACTCTTTCGGTACTCTTCGGAAATACCGCAAATCTTACTTCGGTACTTGCCCCTGCTGATGCTCTTTCACTCCTTGTATTCTGTCTGCTGTATACTCCGTGCGTTGCAGCCATATCATCAGTCAAAAGAGAACTCGGCGGAAAATGGGCTTGGGGTATCGTTATCCAACAGTGTGCTATAGCATGGATTTCTGCACTTATAGTCAGGGCTGCCGCACTTATCATAATATAATATTACCAGACAAGGGGCGTACTGTGTTCGCCCCTTTTTTATAATTTTTTCTGAAGTCTGTATACTCTGTCCAGTTTCCTTTTAACTATAATATAACATGTTATATGTGCCATTATCGTTATCAGCCATGAAACAGGATACGATAAATATATCGTTTCCGGAATATGAAATTTATCTGTCTGAAATACTGTTGCAAGCCATAACAGCCTTATTCCGCAAGCTCCTATAAGCGATACTATTGTAGGAATCACTGAATATCCCATTCCCCTCAGAGAACCTACTACTACTTCCATAACACCGCAAAGTGCATACGTCGAGGCTATTATCATTAATCTTTGCATACCTGCTTCTATAACATTATCACTTGAGGAATATATTCCCAGAAGCTGTTTTCCGGATAATAATACCAGTCCGCCTAAAACTGCTCCTGTAACTATTACGCATAACTGTCCCGAAAAAAGTATTTTATTAATTCTCTCACGCTTTCCCGCACCTATATTCTGGCTTGTAAATGAAAGTGTCGCCTGATAGAAGGAATTCATTGCCATATATACAAATCCCTCTATATTTGATGATGCCGAGCTTCCTGCTACTACAACCTTTCCAAAGGAATTGACTGATGACTGTATTACAACGTTTGAAAGAGCAAATATTATTCCCTGTATTCCTGCCGGCAATCCTATCTGTAATATTTTCAGAAACTTTGATTTATCTATTCCAAGTGATTTCAAATCAAGATGTATTCCGCTTTCTTCACTTTCCTTCATCATACAGCGGACTATAAGCACCGCTGACAAAGTCTGCGAAATTACCGTTGCAAGTGCTACTCCTGCCACATCAAGCCTTAATATTATTACAAATATCATATTTAATATGACATTTACGATTCCGGATATAAGCAGATAATAAAGAGGTCTTCTCGTATCTCCTATGGAACGAAGTATTGCACTTCCGAAATTATATACCATCAGCGATGTCATTCCCAGAAAATATATCCTGAGATATTCTGACGCCAAATCAAGTATTTCCTCCGGAGTATGCATGAGTACCAGTATTTCCTTTGCTCCTGCTATTCCTGCTACAGTAAGCAATATTCCGCTGTATATGCTGAGCGTCATAGCAGTATGAACTGTTTTTTTCAGGTCACCAAAATTCCTTGCACCATAATCCTGTGCCGAAACCACATTTGCTCCTATGGAAAGCCCTACAAAAAGATTTGTCAGAAGATTTATCAGTGCCGTATTTGAACCAACCGCTGCAAGCGAATTGTCTCCGGCAAATCTTCCCACTACTACTATATCCGCTGCATTGAAAAGTAACTGCAATATACTTGAACACATCAGAGGTAATGCGAATATCAGCATTTTTTTCAGTATGCTTCCGCTGCACATATCCATCTGATATTTTGTTTCAGACATATTTTTATATCTCCTTCTGTCAGATTAAGCTAAATTAATGTAAATTTTTCACTGAGCATAAATCCCGTTTTTGTGCATTTATACAAAATTCAAAAAAATCCATTGATTTAAATTCAGTTATGTGATATAATATTCCGGTAAAGTCTTCTGGAGAGTTGTCCGAGTGGTCGAAGGTGCGAAACTCGAAATTTCGTGTTCTCTTATAAAGAACCCAGGGTTCAAATCCCTGACTCTCCGCCAGATTCCATAAAGACGGCGAACACTTTTATATACGTGTTCGCCTTTTTTTATTCTGATTTCTTTTCTATGACCGTATATATAATTACCGGCGGAATCTTATTACAAGACGATTGGGAAGACATACTACAGGCAATCCGTCTGATTTTAATTTGCCTGAATTAACACACGTTTTATCCGGACATTCCGCAGACGAAATAAATATTTCTCCGTCCTCAATAGTAACAGTATTACTGCTTCCGTTGGAGGCTTCTATTTTTATAGTCTGATTCGGAGCTGTATTCAAATCGAAAGTATATATTACTTCTCCGTTCTGAACTATCTCTGCTATGTGGCTTTCAGACGGTCTAAGAACAATAATAGAAAATATTATGCTGAGAATAAATATAATTCCGGTAACTGATATAATAATTTTAATCCTTCTGTTCAATTTTTATAATCTCCGAATTGCCTGTGCTTTTAAAATCAATATCTTCTGTAACGTAAATTTTATGATTATTGTCAATAAGTATCATATCAAAATTTCCGTTGTTTTTCCAGTATTCTACAGCTTTATCAGTTCCCATAACAAAAAGGGCTGTTGAAAGAGCATCACAATATATTCCGCTTTCTCCGATTACTGTAACCGATACAAGTCCATTGTCAACGGGATAACCTGTTGCAGGGTCTATGATATGACAATATTTTTTTCCGTCATTTCCTGTAAAAAATCTTTCATAGCTTCCTGATGTTACAACGGCTTTATCTGATATTTCAAGAGTTCCGATAATTTCATCAGGGGAAAAAGGATTCCTTACTGATACCTCACGTTCTGAACCGTATATATACACGTTTCCGCCAAGGTTTATTACTCCTGATTCAATATCTTTTTCCCTGAATATTTCAACAATACGGTCACTTGTATATCCTTTTGCAACTGCTCCCAAATCAAGCTCACAGCCTGACGGAACAGATACAGAATTTCCGGAAATATTTATATTATTATAATTAACGCTTTTAAGGCAGTTCTGAATCTCATTATTTTCCGGTATTCTGTATTCGCCCGTTGTAAATCCCCATAGCTTTACAATTGGATATACCGTCATATCAAGGCTTCCGCCCGTACTTTCGCATATTTTAAGCGATTCGGATATTATTTTCAGTGTATCACTGCTTACTTCTGCTGATTCTGAATGGTTTATCCTATATATATCACTGCCGGAATCTGTAGCTGAAAAGAGCTTGTCAAGCCTTATGATTTCACTTTCAGACTGATAAACAGCCTCTTCGGAATTTTGTCCGCTGGCTTTTATACTCATGTATGTGTCCATGG
>JAQXFT010000114.1 GCA_029005335.1 Oscillospiraceae bacterium | reverse complement strand
CCTCATCGCCGAGTGCATTTTTTATAGCTCTTGTTTCATATTTGTCATTAAGTCCTGTTGAAGTACCATGAGCATTTATATAGTCAACATCGCATGGCTTAACGCCTGCCTCTTCCATAGCGAGAGTCATAGCCATTCCGGCGGATTCTCCGTCCGGTGACGGTGATGTCATATGATAGCCGTCACATGTTGCACCGTATCCCGCAATTTCAGCGTAAATTTCAGCACCTCTTGCCTTAGCGTGTTCATATTCCTCAAGCACAAGTATTCCACAGCCTTCGCCGAGTACAAATCCGCTTCTTTCCTTGTCAAAAGGTATTGATGCACGTTCAAGGTCATTTGACTTTGTAAGAGCTTTCATATTGCTGAATCCGCCGAGTGCAAATTCTGTAACCGTACTTTCAGTGCCTCCGCAGATACATACATCAAGATAACCGTCCTTTATTTTTCTGAATGCCTCACCTATTGCATGTGTTGCTGATGAACATGCTGTTACTGTTGCAAAGTTTGCACCCTTGAATCCTGTTTTTATTGATACAGTACCTGCTGCCATATTTGAAATCATCATAGGAATGTAGAATACTGACACTTTTCCGGGGCCTTTTTCAAGATATTTCTGATGTTCCTGTTCAGTAAGTTCAAGACCGCCTATGCCACAGCCTATTATAACGCCTGCTCTGTAAGGGTCTATATCCTTGAAATCAGTTCCGCAGTCTTTAAGAGCCTCGCTCGTTGATACAAGAGCAAATTTTGTGAATCTGTCCATACGTCTTGATTCTTTTTTATCAAAACAAACAGGGTCATTGTAATAATCTTCTTCGTTGAAATTCTTTACAGTTCCGGCAATGGAAACTCCTGTTCTTGAAGAATCAAATTTATCCACAAATGAAAATCCTATTTTATTATCAACAATTCCTTTCCAGAAATCGGCAACATTATTTCCAAGAGGGTTTACAGTTCCCATACCTGTTATTACTACTCTTTTCATATGGTAATCCTTTCTTTTTTTAATCTTACATTGAAAGTCCGCCGGATATTTCAATAACCTGTCCTGTAACATAGCTTGAATCCGATGATGCAAGGAATGAAACTACTCCGGCTATTTCTTCAACTTCTCCGTATCTTTTCATTGCAATCTGTGCAATCATAGCATCTCTCTGTGCGTCCGTAAGCTTATCTGTCATAGGAGTTTTAATAAATCCCGGAGCTACTGCATTGCAGGTAATACCTCTTGAACCAAATTCCTTTGCAGTAGTCTTTGTCATACCGATTATTGCAGCCTTTGATGCTGAATAATTGAACTGTCCGGGATTTCCGTAAAGTCCTGCTACTGATGCAAGATTGATTATATGCCCGCTTCTCTGTCTCATCATTACAGTAGCTACGTGCTTTGTCATATTGAATACGCTTTTCTGATTTACCGCTATTACTGCATCATAGCTCTCCTCGCTCATTCTTGCAAGGAGTCCGTCCTTAGTGATTCCGGCATTGTTTACAAGTACATCTATTGTACCAAATTCAGCCTTTATTGCCTTTACCATTTCTTCGCAGTCCGCATATTTTGAAACGTCAGCCGGAAAGCATATTGCTTTAACTCCAAATTCCTGACACTCCTTAGCAACGTTTTCAGCATTAGCCTTATCGCTTTCGCTCGGATAGTGATTTATTGCTATATCGAATCCGTCCTTTGCAAGTCTCTTTGCTATACAAGCACCTATTCCCTGAGATGCTCCTGTTATAATTGCTGTTGCCATAGTTATCCTCCAAAATTAAAAGTTTTCGGTCAAGCCTTTTTCAAAAGGCTTGCAGGGGAGGTTCGGAGGGGGCAGAGCCTCCTCCGGCAGAACACCAACCCCAATCACGTTTTATTTAAGCATTAAGAAGCTTTTCAGCCTGTCCGAACATTTCCTTAATAATTTCACTGCAGGGCTTTACTTCCCTGACAAGACCGGCAATAGCTCCGCAGAGGAATGAACCCTCATCAAGATTGCCGTCCTGAACAGCCTTTCTGAGTGAACCGAGTGTGAGATTTTCAAATTCATCGGGAGTAAGTGTGCCGTCCTTTTCACCGCTTGCAAGCATTTTTGAAAATTTTGTCTTTATGCCTCTGCACGGGTGACCTGTATATCTTCCGGTAACAACGCTGTCAGTATCCTTAGCCTTGACAACGAGTTCCTTATAAGTAGGATTAATCTGACATTCTTCAGAAGCGAGGAAACAAGTTCCTGCCTGTACTCCCTCAGCACCGAGCATAAATGATGCTGCAATTCCTCTGCCGTCCGCAATACCTCCTGCGGCGATTACCGGAATACTTAATGCATCAACAACCTGCGGTACAAGGCACATTGTAGTAATTTCACCGATATGTCCTCCGGATTCCATACCCTCTGCAACTACTGCATCAGCTCCGGCACGTTCCATACGCTTTGCGATTGCTACTGACGGAATTACCGGAATTACCTTAATTCCTGCCTCTTTCCAGGCTGAAATATATTTTCCGGGATTTCCTGCACCTGTTGTTACTAATGGTACTTTCTCATCAATGACAAGCTGTGCAAGGTCATCAGCATTCGGACTCATAAGCATTATATTTACTCCAAAAGTCTTGTCAGTCATAGACTTGCAGGCTCTGATTTGTTCACGGAGATAATCAATAGGTGCAGAACCTCCGGCTATTATTCCTACTCCTCCTGCATTTGATACAGCAGATGCAAGCTTGCTTTCGGCAATCCAAGCCATACCGCCCTGTAAAATCGGATATTCACAATTCAATAATTCAGTAATTTTTGTCTTCATAAATTTTGTATTCCTTTCAGATTTAGTATTCAAGAATAATTGCACCATAAGTAAGCCCTGCTCCGAAGCCTACCATGCATACTTTATCTCCTCTTTTAATTTTTCCGTTCTGGAGAGCTTCATCGAATGCAAGCGGAATAGATGCACTTGATGTATTGCCATTATGGTCAAGAGTAACAACAATCTTATCCATTGATACTTTCATATTTTTAGCAGCCGTCTCAATGATTCTCAGATTTGCCTGATGTGGTACTATAACATCAATATCATCAGCAGTAATACCTATTTTTTCAGCCGCACCCTCCAGAGCCTTTGGCAAGGCCTTTGTAGCGAATTTATATACTTCCTTGCCATTCTGTACAAGAGCATGCATTTTCGGGTCTGTAAAGCCGTCGTCAAATTCTGTTGAATCGGCAAATTCCTCTTTGCGGTTTATACTTCTTGCAAAAAGAACTCTTGCACCGCTTCCGTCAGAAGCAAGATAGCTTGAATAGAGCTTGTCGCTTTTTTCTATTATAGAAGCTGATGCACCGTCACCGAAAAGTATACAAGTCCCCCTGTCTGTAAAGTCTGTAATTCTTGAGAGATTTTCGCTTGCGACTACAAGTGCATATTTCATATTATTTTCGGTTTCAAGAAAACGTCTTGCCGTATCCATAGCATATATATATCCGGTGCATGCAGCATTAAGGTCAAAAGCCATTGCGTTGAATGCCTTTATCTCGTTCTGAATTATGCTTGCAACACTCGGAGTATGAAAATCATTTGTTATAGTACAGCATATTATAAGACCTATATCATCAGGATTGATTCCTGATTTTTCAATAGCCTTTTTACACGCTTCCGCACCCATATACCATGTAGGCTCCCAGCCTGAAATATGCCTTGAGGATATTCCTGTTCTGGTTCTTATCCATTCATCATTTGTCTCAACAAATTTAGTAAGGTCGTCATTAGTAACGGACTGCTCCGGAACATAACTTCCCATAGACACAATATTTATACCCATTTTTTAGCCTCCCTGATTAATTTCTTTAAAATAGTTATTGTAATATCACAGAATTTGTGTTATAGTATAAGTATGGACTGTCTGACAAAACAATCTCAGATATTTCTATTTTAATCTATTTTACATTATTTTGCAATGATTTCTTGTCACTTTAACGAATCAGGAATAAATTATCGTTGATTTGCACAAATTTTTTCGCTAAAACCACAGCACATTGCAAAATTTAAAGAAAGGAATTTTTAACTATGAATATTGCCTTATTTTCCGGACAGGGTTCACAGTATTCCGGCATGACAAAGGATTTATATGAACATGACAATTCATTGTCAGTAATTTTTGATACGGCTTCTGAGATAACCGGAAGAGATATTAAAGATATATGCTTCAATGCAGATGAATCCGTACTCGGTCAGACTGTAAATTCCCAGCCGGCTATCATGACAGCATCACTTGTATGCCTCGAATCCGCTAAAAGGAAAGGCTTTGAATTTTCCGGAGTTGCAGGTCATTCTCTGGGAGAATATGCCGCTATGGTTGCTTCAGGAGTTGTAACAATGGAGGACGGCTTCAGACTTATAAAAGCCCGTGCCGAAGCTATGGATAAAGCTGCAAAGGCAAATAAAGGCTCAATGGCTGCTGTACTTAAGCTTTCTCCCGAAAAGATTGAAGAAGTATGCAATTCAATTGACGGATACGTTGTACCTGTAAACTACAATTCACCCCAGCAGACTGTTATTGCAGGAACTGTTGAGGCTGTCGCAGAGGCAACAGAGGAATTTTCAAAGCTTAAAGCAAGAGTCGTTCCTCTTAAAGTTGCAAGTGCATTTCACTCAGAGCTTATGGAATCAGCTTCAAAGGAATTTTATGAGACTGCAAAAACCATTACTTTCAAAAAGCCTGAAATTAAATACTATTCAAATGTAACCGGTGCGGAACTTACTGATTTTTCAGATATGCCGTCACTTCTTGCAAAACATATAGCATCCCCCGTACTCTTTACATCAGAACTCAATGCAATGAAAAATGACGGATTCACAGATTTCTATGAATTTGGCCCCAACAAGGTTCTCACGGGTCTCGTAAAGAAAACCCTGAAGGACATCAGAGCCTTGAATATTGAAAATCTGAAAACCCTTGAAGAAGCATTCTGTTCCTAATCCCGTAATATTTTATTATAACATCTGTATCCGATACTTGTCAAGAAAGGAGAGGTGCTTATCCGGTCTGCCAGTAAAGACAAGGAATTTATGCACCTGAAATTTTTATGAATAAATACACTTTAATCGGTCACCCTCTGGGACATTCCATGTCACCTATGATTCATGAGGAATTATTCAGGCTCAGAGGAAAGGAATGTCCCTATGATTTAACCGATATAGCTCCCGAAAATCTTTCATCAAAGGCTGATTTTCTCAGAAGTCTTTCCGGCTTCAACATAACAATTCCGCACAAGGTTGCAATTATTGACCTTATAGACGAAATGGCAGAAAGTGCAGAGAGATATAATTCTGTAAACTGCGTTGCAAATAAGAACGGAAAACTTATAGGCTACAATACTGACTGCGACGGCTTTTTATTATCAGTACAGTCCAGAAAAATGCCTCTTGACGGAAACGTACTCCTTATAGGCTGTGGCGGAGTAGGCAGAATGATTGCTATTGAAACAATCCGTCATGGAGGTAAGCTTACTATCGCACATATCCCCGAAGCTCTTGAAATGGCTGAGAACCTTAAATCCGAAATACTTCAGAAATATCCCTCTGCAGTTCTGAAAACTACTGATATATCCGGAATATCAGGTAGCTTTGATATGCTTATAAATGCCTCACCCGTCGGAATGTATCCAAAATCAGACAGCTGTCCCGTAAGTGATGAAATAATATCAGAATGTGGCTGTGTATTTGATGTTGTATACAATCCGGTTGAAACTCTGCTTGTAAAGAAATTCAGGGAACAGGGCAAAACAGCTCTCGGCGGAACTGCTATGCTTGTATATCAGGCAGTAAAGGCTCACGAAATATGGAACGGTGATTTCTATACTGACGATGAAGTAAGCTCTGTAATAAAATCCGTCGAAGAAAAAATATGCAGTGATTTCAGATAAGGAGATGCTTTTTATGACTATATATCTTTGCGGATTTATGGGTTGCGGAAAAACTACCGTAGGAAAAATCATAGCTAAAAAACTCGGGCTTGCATATCTTGATTCTGATGAGGAAATCATAAAAAAAGAAGCTATGACAATTCCGGAAATATTCGATAAAATGGGTGAACCCTATTTCAGAAAGTCAGAAGCCGAAACTATAAAGGGCTTTACCGGTCATAAGGCTGTAATCTCATGCGGAGGAGGAGCAATGCTCAATTACGATACCGCCAATTATGTCTCTGAAAATAACGGAATTATCATCTTCATAGATGTTCCGTTTGATGTCTGCTATGAGAGAATAAAGGGCGATTCCAACCGTCCCCTTGCTTCACAGAGTACAAGGGAACAGCTTCTGGAACGCTATATTATACGCTATCCCATATATATGAATAATTCTACAGTACGTGTGGAGTGCGACTGCTCTCCCATGGAATCCGCCGAAAGAATAATTTCTGCCATAAAGCTCCGGAGGGTTTAAATGAAAATATACAATGCTGAAATATATACCATGACCGACGAATCCGGTGGCATTATCGAAAACGGATATATTGAAATATCCGGCAGAAAAATCAAAGCAGTACAAAAAGGCACTCCCGAAAAAATAAATCCGGAGGATATTGATGCCCGAGGCATGACAGTATACCCCGGATTCATTGATGCACATACACATCTTGGAATAATAGAGGACGGCATAGATTTTGAGGGCGATGACTGCAATGAATCAACCGACCCCTTTACACCTCAGGTCAGGGCAACAGACGGTATAAATCCCTTTGACAAATGTTTTTCCGAAGCAAGAAACAGAGGAATTACGGCGGTTGCCTCATGTCCCGGAAGCTCAAATGCCTGCGGAGGCGAAATAGCATTTATAAAAACTGACGGCAATTTTATAGATGATATGATTATTGACGGAGTAAAGGGCATGAAATTTGCTCTCGGTGAAAATCCGAAGCGTGTCTATAATGACAAGGGCGAAGCTCCTGTCACAAGAATGGCTGTTGCCTCAATAATAAGAGAGGGACTCTATAAGGCTAAACGCTACATTCATGACTATGACGCACACCTTGCCGACAGCGACAGCCTTGACCCTCCTGAATATGATATAAAATGCGAATCCCTTGCTCCCCTTATGAGAAGAAAGGCAAAGGCATATTTTCACTGTCACCGTGCTGATGACATATGCACAGCTATAAGGATTTCTCAGGAATTTAATCTCAGATGCGTTATAATTCACGGAACTGAGGGATATCTTATTCCGGATATTCTGAAAAGATTCGATATTCCCGTCATATGCGGCCCTGTAATATGCGACAGATGCAAGCCCGAAATGAAAGGTCTTGATTTGAAAAACTCTGCTGAACTGAATAAAAATAATATTCTCACAGCAATATGCACTGACCACACTGTTATACCGATACAGTATCTTCCGCTGTCTGCTCAGGCTTGTCAGAAAGGGGGGCTGAATTTCATGGAAGCCCTTAAAGCAATTACCATAAACCCTGCAATAATAATCGGAGCAGAAAAATCCATAGGTTCTCTTAAACCGGATATGGACGCAGACTTACAATTATATTCCCGGAATACAAATCCCCTTGACCTGCTTTCTGAACCTGAACTTGTTATGATTAACGGAAAAATTATTAAAAATGAAATGTACAAAAGCTAAAAAAATCATACCGAGGTGATTTATTTTGAAACCCGCTGGAATACTTGTTACAGCCGGAATACTCCTCTGTAATACAATAAATTTAATCGCAAATGCCGATTATACTTATTACAGCGGTGATTATACCATAATATATGATATATCCGGCGATAATACCATAAGCATAAAAAAATGTTCCGGAAACGGTGAAACCTTTTATATACCTGATACTATAGACGGCTTTCCGGTTACCGAAATACAGCCGTCTGCATTCGTAACCTGCACCAATATCCGGACAATAAAAATATCAAATGAAAATCAGTATTTTTCAGTGCGTGATAATATGCTTATGAACCACTCCGGAAATACCCTTATCAAATATACCGGAACAGATAACAAGCCCGAAATCCCATACGGAATTGAAACAATCCGGAGTCATGCCTTTTTCGGCTCACAAGCTGAATATATAGAAATTCCCGAAACTGTATCATATATAGATGACTATGCATTTGTAGGCTGTACATATCTGAAAAGTATAGACATTCCTGAAAGAGTTGAATATATCGGAAAAGGCTGTTTTTTCAGCTGTCCCTATCTGAACAGCATCATTCTTCCGCAGGGAATCGAAAAAATCTGTGATGATACCTTCTATGCCTGCCCGAGCCTTCAGGAGCTTATTATACCTGAATCCGTTTTATCAATCGG
Organism: Oscillospiraceae bacterium; assembly: GCA_029005335.1. Taxonomy (GTDB): domain Bacteria; phylum Bacillota; class Clostridia; order Oscillospirales; family Ruminococcaceae; genus Ruminococcus. Next base: position 1,573 of record JAQXFT010000114.1, on the reverse strand, counting down.
AACTGATATACTCTCTCCGCCTGACAAAATCAGCTATAATCCTGTCATATACGGATTCTACAGAAGTCCCGCAAAGGAATATGCTGAAAATAACAATATCACCTACAAAATGATTGGTGATGTAAATAATGATTCGGTTATTAATGCCTCTGACTCTTCATATGTTCTTTCCGATTATGCTTCTGTATCATCAGGAAAAGAATCATCATTAAATCACAGTCAGGCTATATGTGCGGATATAAACAGGGACGGCGTTATAAATGCCTCTGATGCCTCTGCGATACTCTCAAAATACGCTGAAATTTCATCAGGCGGATAATATCTTATTTTTCCTGAAACTCTTGCAAATCCTGAAAAATGTGATATAATAATCATGCCGGCTTTTTTTACCGGAAAAAATCTTTATACCGGAGGAATCAATGAAAAAAATTACTGTTGTTACCGGTCATTACGGTACTGGAAAAACTAATCTTTCCGTAAATATCGCCATGAATATAAAAGCACAAGGCAATCCTGTATGCGTTATCGACCTCGACATTGTGAACCCGTATTTCCGGACTGCCGACTTTAAAAAGCTTTTTGAAGAAAATGATATAAAACTTGTTGCTCCCGAATATGCAAACTCAAATCTTGATATTCCTGCCCTGAGCTTTGATTTGGAACAGCTTGCAATGTCTGATGATTATCTTGTAATAGATGTCGGCGGAGATGATGCAGGTGCAACAGCTCTGGGAAGATATTCGCAGGCTCTCGAAAAATTCCATGACGATATTGAGATGATTTATGTAATCAATGCATACCGCTATCTGACTCCTACCCCCGATGACGCTCTTGAGCTTATGTACGAAATCGAAAACGCTTCGCATATGAAGCATACCGCAATAGTAAACAATTCAAATCTCGGAAGTGAAACTACTCCCGAAACTATCGAAAATTCCTTTGAATTTGCGGAAGAAACTGCCCTCAAAGCTGAACTCCCTATTCTCTTTAATGCATGCCGAGAGGATTTGGCTGAATTTATTGAAGATAAAAACCTTATGCCAATTAAAGTTTATGTAAAACCATTCTGGGAAAGGTAATTTCAATATGACAAAAGCCGGAAAAATTATAGCTCTGACATCAATAATTTTATGTGCTGTATCATTCATAAACAAGGCTCTCAAATATTCAGATATACCGCAGTTTATATTTGAATATGAAAAAAACGATAACGGCGGAATTACTATTACAGAATACAAAGGTCAGAAATCTGATGTTATTATTCCCGATACTATAGGCAAGTTACCCGTTACGGAAATAGGCTACATTGGATACAATCAGAAAATCAAATCCGTAACTATTCCCGATAGCGTAAAAAAAATTTCCGAAAGTGCACTTTTCTGCTGTGAAAATCTTGAATATATAAATATTCCCGAAAGCGTTGAATATATAGGTGCAGAGGCATTTTTTGGAACTCCTTTTGAGGAAAGTCTCAGCAATGATGATTTTATCATAATCAACGATAAATTTCTCTATAAATACAACGGGAACAGTGATAACGTTACTATTCCCGACGGAGTTACTTCAATATGCA
>JAQXFT010000113.1 GCA_029005335.1 Oscillospiraceae bacterium | reverse complement strand
ATGTCCTTAGGTATTCTTATTCTGAAACGACATTCGCTCTCACGTGTAATAGCTCCGAAAGGATTTTTATATTCCAAATCCCAGCTGTCAAAAATAGGTTTATCCAAAAAAATTCCTCCTTTTAAATTTAAAAATCATTCCAAAAAACGCTGAAATCACTGCAATTACTGCAAGTGCCAGGGAAACTTTAATATTATAAGAGTCACTGCTGATTATTGTAATTTCTCCGCTTATTCCTGAAAGCGAAACAAAAGTATTTGCAAAGAATATATATAAAGCAGATACAAGAAAGCTTATTGATATTCTGAAAAAAGCATTGATTTTCACATATCTGAAAACCGCAAAAATTATCCATACAAGAGACAATCCCCATATGCTTATAAAAATTCCGTCACGCATATCCGCAATACTGCCGTATCTCATAGTTCCGTAAATAACTGTAAGCATTATTGAAACCGTATCAGCTGTCATACAGACAAGAGCCTTGTTTTTGCCCATATAACCAGATATTAAATCACTTCTGAGAATAAACGGCAAAAATACTATGCAGATTCCTGTAAGAACTGATAAAAAAGCCATCAGAAACCAATGTGTTCCGCTGTATATACTTCCGGAAAGGAAAAGCAGATTCAAGGATAAATAAAAGCTCCCGAAAGAAATCAATGCCTTATTTTTATCTGCAATCACAGGAACATTAAGAACTGATGCCGTCATCATCAGGGAGGTAAGCAGTATAAAGAACTTAGACGGCATATGTTCTTTGATTACAAAAACTATAAAGCATGGTATAAGTGCAGAAAGGTATCCGAGAATAAGAACTGCATTATATATTATGATGAATTTTTTATATTTTTCTGCCATGCGTTCAATTTTACGCTGATTTTCGTCCTCGCTTGCGTTACAGAGTTCATGCTCGGAAATATTCAGAGCTTCACATATTCCCGAAATCATTGTTATATCGGGATATGAAATTCCCCTCTCCCATTTGCTCACAGCTGATTCCGTAACATAAAGCTTTTCTGCAAGCTCTTTCTGAGAAAGTCCGGATTCCTTACGCTTTGAACGGATAAAGTTTCCGAAAGTAATTTTATCTTTCATTCAAATCACCTCAAATAAATATTGAACATGTTCAAGCAAATTATAATATCTCAATCTGAATATGTCAATATTTTTCAGAGGATTTCATACCCGACTGTCAAGCCAGTAACGTATATGCGTGGTTTTCTCAAAAAATCAGGGCGGGAAACTGCCTGTCACCCGCCCCTTTCTGAAGTCAAGTTTATTTTATCTTAAATGCCAGATGTTGTCAGAATATTCATTTACTGCACGGTCAGCAGAGAAGATACCTGCACCGGCAATATTGTGAAGTGACATCTTAGCCCACTTTTCAGTATCTCTGTAAACTTCAGAGCTGAATTTCTGCATTCTTCTGTAAGAATCAAAGTCAGCAAGAACCATATACGGGTCCTGAGTTCTGAGAGAATTTGCAACGTCATTGAACTGACAGCCATTGATTCCGCTGTACATTCTGTCAATGCAGTCCTTGATAATCGGGTTTTTGTTATAGTAATTCTTCGGATTATATCCTCTTGCCTTGAGATTATTAACTTCTTCGGTTTTCATACCAAATATGAAGATATTATCAAAGCCGGCGGATTCACCGATTTCGATGTTAGCACCGTCAAGAGTTCCGAGAGTAATAGCACCATTAAGCATAAGCTTCATGTTACCTGTACCTGATGCTTCTGTACCTGCAAGAGAAATCTGTTCGGAAATTTCAGATGCCGGCATAAGAAGTTCGGAAAGTGTAACGCAGTAGTTTTCGAGGAAGTATACAGAAAGTTTCTTTGAAATCTTCGGATTCTTCTTGATTTCTTCAGAAATAGCCCAGATAAGCTTGATAATCTGCTTTGCAAGATAATATCCCGGAGCAGCCTTTGCAGCGAAAATATATGTCTTTGGTACAAAATCAGCATCCGGATTTGCAAGAAGATAGCTGTAATCTGCAAGGATATTCATAACATTGAGGTGCTGTCTCTTATATTCGTGAAGTCTCTTGACCTGAACATCAAAAATGCTTGAGGTATCGATTTTGAAATCGCTCTTATTCTTGACGTATTTAGCGAATTTCTCCTTGTTTTCCTTTTTGATTTTTGTAAGCTGTTCAAGCACTGACTTGTCGTTTTCAAATTCACGGAGCTTTATAAGCTCTGCACCGTCCTTGAGGAACTTGTCGCCTATTTTTTCTCTGAGAAGATTTGTAAGACCCGGATTTGACTGATAGAGCCATCTTCTGTATGCGATACCGTTTGTAACGTTCTTGAATTTTTCCGGAGAGGTCTCAAATTCATCATGGAATACAGACTGCTTGATAATTTCCGAGTGGAGCTTTGATACACCGTTAACGCTGTGTGATGCTGCAACGCAAAGAGTTGCCATATGAATCTGATTGTCCTTGATAATTGACATTCTTGTAGTTCTTGAGCTGTCATAGCCATGCTTTTCCATAAGGTCACGGCAGTAACGGTTATTGATTTCAACGATAATAGAGAAGATTCTTGGAATTATATGCTTGACAAGGTTAACGTCCCATTTTTCAAGAGCTTCTGCCATAACAGTATGGTTTGTATAAGCAAATGTATTTTTAACGATATTCCATGATTTTTCCCATGTATATCCGCAGTCATCAAGAAGTATTCTCATAAGCTCTGGGATTGCGAGTGTCGGGTGAGTATCGTTAATGTGAATAGCAACTTTTTCGTGGAGATTATCAAGAGTACCGTAAACGGACATATGATGATTTACAATATCGCCTACTGCTGCCGCACACATAAAATACTGCTGACGAAGACGGAGTGATTTTCCCTCAAGGTGATTATCGTTAGGATAGAGTACCTTTGAAATAGCATTTGCTACAGAGTTCTGAGCCAGAGCACTTGCATAGTCACCGCTGTTGAATTTAGCCATATCAAAGCTCGGAGCTTGTGCCTTCCAGAGTCTGAGTACTGAAACGCCCTCACTGTTATAGCCTGATACATACATATCATAAGGAATAGCAACTACTGTATTATAATTGATGTGTGATACATGGTGATACTGATTGTCCCAGTATTCCTGAAGCTCTCCCTCAAAATGAACATCTATTGAAAGCTCCGGTCTGGGGTCAAGCCATACTGAACCGCCCGGAAGCCAGTTATCCGGAAATTCTGTCTGCCAGCCGTCCTCAAGCTTCTGCTGGAATATACCGTATTCATAACAGATGGAATGACCCATTGCAGGGTGTTCCTGTGTTGCGAGTGCATCAAGATAGCAGGCTGCGAGACGTCCGAGACCACCATTTCCGAGACCGGCATCAGGTTCATTGTCATAAATTTTTTCAAGATTAATTCCATATTCCTTGAGCATAGCGGAAATATCGTCTGCAAGCTCCAGATTATATATGCTTGTCTTCAGTGAACGTCCCATAAGGAATTCCATTGAAAGGTAATAAATCTGCTTTCCGCCGACTGAATTTGTATGATTTACAAAGGACTGTCTCTTTTTCTTGAGAATCTCGACGATAATTCCTGAGAGAACCTGATACACCTGCTTATCCGAAGCTTCTTCCGGAGCTACGTTATACTGTGTTTTAAGCTTTTCAAGGAAATCAGCTTTGATTTTTGTCATAAGGGGATTAGGTTTTACTGACATATTTTTTCTCCATTCTCCGGCGTATAAATTATTATTCATATGGCATCACACAAACGCCGGCTGTGCAAATTACATATATTATCGTCAGGATAATATACTGCAATATAATTATACTATAAGTATCAGCCAATTTCAATAGCATTATTACACAAATATTTTTGAACTATATGAATATTTAGGAAAAAATCAGCAAAAATCAGAGCATTTTATTTATTTTTGGCGGAAGATTTCGATTTATTCTGTTTCAGACGTTCCTGACGCTCTTTTTTCTCTTCGGCTCTTCTGTATGCAAGCTCATAGAAATACTCCTGAGAATTCAGAGCAGGCTCGTCGGGATTTCTTGAAACTCTTATATAATTGCCGTCACTCTGCTGTATTCTCGCCTTGACGTTGTCTGAAAGCATTTTATCAAACATATCTGAAACACGGTTTTTAAGCTTAGGGTCGAGAACGGGACAAGCAACCTCAACACGGTTTGTAGTATTTCTTGTCATATAATCTGCTGAACTTATATATATCTTTCTGTTATGGTCATTTCTGCCGAATATATATATTCTGCTGTGTTCAAGAAAGCGTCCGACAATACTTCTCACCGTAATATTTTCTGTATATCCTTTTACTCCTGCTATGATACAGCATATTCCCCTGACTACAAGGTCAATCTTTACTCCTGCCTGTGATGCCTCAACCAGCTTGTCAATAATCATTTTGTCGCTCAGGGAATTTATTTTTGCTCCGATATATCCCTCACTGCCCAGTGCAATCTGTTCGTCCATCATTTCAAGTATTCTGTTCTGAAGACAGAGCGGAGCAACAAGAAGGCGTTTTGTTTTTTCAACAAATTCCTTTTTCAGAAGCTTATTGAATACTTCCTCTGCATCGGAGGCTATTTCAGGATTTGACGTAATAAGTGCAAGGTCAGTATAAAGCCTTGACGTCTTTTCATTATAATTTCCTGTACCAATCTGTGTTACATATTCAGTACCCTTATTTGTTTTTCTTGTGATAAGAAGAAGCTTTGAATGTACCTTATAATCTTTCGGGCCGTATATTACACGACAGCCTGAATTCTGAAGTACTCTTGACCAGCCTATATTATTTTCCTCGTCAAATCTTGCTCTCAGCTCCACAAGCACTATGACTTCCTTACCCGATTCAGAAGCTGTACAGAGTGCCTCAATAATCTTGCTGTTTCTTGCAAGCCTGTAAAGCGTAATCTTTATAGATGTTACATTTGAATCAACAGATGCCTCATTCAGAAGCCTTATAAAAGTTCCTATTGACTCATAAGGATAGCTTAAAAGTATATCCTTTGAACGTACCTGAGAGATAATTGAACGGCTTTCCATAAGTGAAGCTGATTTCTGAGGCTCTCTTCTCTGATATTTCAGGCTGTTGTCATCGGATAAATCTGAAAGACAGAACAGATATGACAAATCAAGCGGTATTCTTGAATAAAATACATTTCTGTTTTCAATTTTAAGCTTTTTGCAAAGATAATCAAGGGCATCCCGGCTGAAATTATCTGAAAGCTCAAGTCTTACTGGTTTAAGCTTCTGCCTTTTTGAAACAAGCTCCTCCATATTTTCACGGAAATCACCATCATCATCAGGGTCAATATCGGCATTCCGGGTAACTCTTATTGTAACCCTGTCTATAACCTTATAATTTTTAAATACAAGGTGTGCGAAATTAAGTATTACATCTTCGGCAAGTATAAAACGTTTTTCGTCCTCACTCAGCGGAATCATTCTTGGGAAGTGTTCATTTTTTACCGGAATAATTCCGATTGTAATTCCCTTTTTATCCTTGTCTTTAATCTGCACAAGTATATATAATGCGTTATTGCTCAGAAACGGAAACGGGTGCGATTTATCAATTACTATTGGTGATACAAGGGGCTTTATCTCCCTTTTGAAATAAAGCTCAAGAAATGCCTTTTCCTCATCGCTTGCAGAATCAAAGGTAACCTGTTCATAGCCATAGGGTTTAAGAAGCTCCATAGCCTTAAAATATGAATCCTCTGCAAGAGGCTGTAATCTTCTTACTGCCGTAAATACTGCGTCAAGCTGTTCAGCAGGGGTCATTCCTGTTTTATTTTCCCGTTTATCTCTGGTATCACGGTCATCATCTGCATCTGTAAGAGTTCCGACTCTCACCCTGAAAAATTCATCAAGATTGCTCTGATATATAGCGGAAAATGAAAGTCTTTCCAAAAGAGGTACATTCTCATCGGTAACCTCCTCCAGAACTCTTTTATTGAATTTCAACCATGACAGCTCTCGGTTTTCAAGATAATCCATATAAATACCTTCTCTTTCGGAAATATTTTAGCTTTTATTTAATTATACAGTATCAGTTACAGATAGTCAATACAAAAACTTTTAAAAAAGACGTTAAATCAATGTAAAATACAAATCAAAACAAACAGAAGGGCGGATATTCTCCGCCCCTTTTACACTTAAAATTCAATTTTCTTTTCAAGATATGAAACCAAATCGTTAATATTGACTCTTTCCTGCTCCATTGTATCACGGTCACGGACTGTAACGCAGTTATCCTTTTCGAGAGTATCGAAATCATATGTAATGCAGAATGGTGTACCGATTTCGTCCTGTCGGCGGTATCTCTTTCCGATTGTACCTGTTTCATCGAAATCAACAACAAATTTCTTTGAAAGCATTTCATATACTTCAAGAGCCTTTGGAGTGAGCTTCTTTACAAGAGGAAGTACACAAGCCTTAAAGGGTGCAAGTGCAGGGTGGAAATGCATAACGGTTCTGACTTCTTTCTTTTTGTTGCCGTTCTTGTCAACGGAAACAATTTCCTCTTCATCATAAGCCTCTGTAACTATTGAAAGGAAAAGTCTTTCGACACCGAGTGACGGTTCTATAACATACGGAACATATTTTTCATTTGTTTCGGGGTCAAAGTATTCAAGGGATTTTCCGCTTGTCTTTATATGCTGATTGAGGTCGTAATCTGTACGGTCAGCAACGCCCCAGAGTTCTCCCCAGCCGAACGGGAAAAGATACTCGAAATCTGTTGTAGCCTTTGAATAGAAACAGAGTTCTTCCGGTGAATGGTCACGGAGTCGGAGATTTTCTTCCTTAATGCCGAGGCTTAAAAGGAAGTTCTTGCAGAATGTTCTCCAGTAATTGAACCATTCCAAATCAGTACCCGGCTTGCAGAAAAATTCAAGTTCCATCTGTTCAAATTCACGGACACGGAATATAAAGTTTCCGGG
>JAQXFT010000112.1 GCA_029005335.1 Oscillospiraceae bacterium | reverse complement strand
GCTCCCCTGAGTATCGCTTCCGTACGAGACTGGCTTATTTCAAAAAACATACTTTTCTGTCAGAACCCTAACGATACATCTACAAAATTGCCGACTGAAGAAGGTCGCAGGTTAGGAATATTCTTAAACAGAAATAAATTAGTGTATACCACAGAGGCTCAGCAATTTATTTTTAACCACCTCCCTGAAATAATAGAATTCAACAGAGAAAATTATCCATACGTTTGTATACCCAAAACTAAAGTTTTTCCGGATAAATATACTTCCAATTCCGACAGAGGAAAATAAAATACCTTCTTAAAATGGGCGAACTGAAGTTCGCCCGAAAATATTTCTGCGAAAGGAGCTTTCTTTATATGGACGTAAGAGCAGGAGATATTCTGAAAATGAAAAAAAATCACCCCTGCGGTTCAAATGAATTTTATGTCATACGTGCCGGAATGGATTTCAGATTAAAATGCCTGAAATGTTCACATGAATTTATGATTCCACGTAACAAAATAGAAAAAAATATCAGACAGATTATCCGTGACGGTGAGGGTTAGCTTTTCACCTCTCATAAACCAGATATTATTTTTTTTAAAGGAGTTTTTTTATGTTTGAAAAGTTAAGCCTTATGGAACAGAAATACGAGGAAATAAGCCGGAAGCTCTCTGAACCGGATATTATTTCTGATAACAAGCTGTATACTCAGCTTATGCGTGAATTTAAAAATATGTCTCCTATAATCGAAAAATTCAGGGAATATAAACAGGCTCAGGAAAACTTCGATGAAGCAAAGGATATTCTTGATTCAAGTGATGACAGGGATTTCAGAGAAATGGCTCAGGCTGAATATGATGAATCAAAAGCTAAAATGGATTCCTGTACTGATGAACTTAAAATATTGCTTCTGCCTAAAGACCCTAATGATGATAAAAACGTTATTATCGAAATCCGTGGAGGTGCTGGCGGTGAGGAAGCTTCACTTTTCGCAAATTCACTCTACAGAATGTATACTATGTATGCGGAATCAAAAGGCTGGAAACAGGAAATTCTCAGTGCAAGTCCGACTGAGCTGGGCGGATTCAAGGAAATAAGCTTTTCTATAGAGGGTGAGGGTGCATACTCACGACTTAAATATGAAAGCGGTGTCCACAGAGTCCAGAGAGTTCCCGAAACTGAATCTCAGGGAAGAATCCATACTTCTACAGTTACAGTCGCCGTTCTCGTCGAGGCTGATGAGGTTGAGCTTGAAATAAATCCCACCGATTTGTCTATAGATTATTTCAGAGCAAGCGGTGCAGGCGGTCAGCATATCAACAAAACTGAATCCGCTGTAAGAATTACTCATATCCCTACCGGAATTGTCGTTGAATGTCAGGACGAAAGAAGTCAGCATAAAAACAAGGATAAGGCTATGAAGGTTCTGCGTTCACGTATATATGAGGGTATGCTCAGGGAACAGAACGAAAAAATTGCCTCCGAAAGAAAAATGCAGGTCGGCACAGGTGACCGCTCCGAACGTATAAGGACTTATAATTATCCTCAGGGAAGATTTACTGACCACAGAATTAATCTCACTATATACAGACTTGAGGACTTATTGAACGGAAACCTTGATGAAGTATTTGATGCTCTCGCTACTGCCGACCAGGCTGAAAAATTAGCAAGTCAGGAATATTAATAACTATGAATACTCTTTTACTTAAAGATGATGAATACGGTCTGAAATATTCAGCCGGACTTATTAAAAACGGTGAAATAGTTGCGTTCCCTACAGAAACAGTTTACGGTCTCGGTGCTGATGCTACAAACGATTCCGCTGTCAGAAAAATTTTTGAGGCTAAGGGCAGACCTTCGGACAATCCTCTTATAGTTCATCTCCACAACTTCTCCGAAGCTGTCAGATATACGAAATATATTCCGGAAATCGCTTTCAGAGTCGCTGAAAAATTCTGCCCCGGTGCAATTACTCTTGTTCTTCCGAAAAATGACAAAATTCCGTCTGTAACATCGGGCGGACTTGATACTGTCGGAATAAGGATTCCTCTGCACCCCTCCGCAAGAAAGCTTATTGAGCTTTCCGGAAAGCCTGTTGCCGCCCCGTCTGCAAATACCTCCGGCTATCCCAGCCCCACTTCCGCTATGCACGTTATGCGTGATATGAATGGTAAAATCCCTGCAATAATTGACGGCGGTGAATCCCTTTACGGCGTGGAATCTACTGTTATTTCCTTTGAAAATGAAAATACTGTCAGAATACTCCGCCCAGGATTTATTACCCGTGAGGATTTGCTCTCTGTATGCGATAATGTCATTATCGACCCTGCTGTACTGGAGGGGGTTAAGGATAATCAGAAGGTTGCTTCTCCCGGAATGAAATATAAGCATTATTCTCCGTCAGCAGATATTGCACTGGTTGAAGGCGATATAAATAAATTTGCCTTATTTGCACAGAATCATAAGGGCGAGGGAATATACTATCTTGTATTTGATGAGGATTCTGATAAACTTAATCCGGATAACTGTATTCCATACGGTGCGGACAGTATCGAACAGGCTCACCTTATTTTTGCAAAGCTCCGTGAGCTTGACGATATCGGAGCAAAGAGAGTATATGTAAGAGTTCCCGAAAAAACAGGCGTCGGGCTTGCCGTATACAACCGGCTTATAAGGTCGGCAGGATTTGAGGTAATAAGATTATGATTATAGGTCTTACAGGTCAGACAGGTGCAGGAAAAAGCACTGTTTCAAAAGTATTTGAACAAAATGGCTTCGCTGTAATCAATGCTGATACCATAGCAAGAATTGTTGTTGAAAAAGGTACTCCCTGCCTTAATGAACTTCGGAAAAATTTCGGTTCTGAAATAATAAATCCCGATGCTACTCTTAACCGAAAAAAGCTCGGCAGTATAGTTTTCAGCGACAGCGAAAAATTAAATCTGCTCAACAGCATTATGTATCCTGCAATTACGGCTGAAATCAAAAATCAGATTGAATACTTTTACAGTCAGGGGAAAAAATTCATACTCCTTGATGCCCCGACACTTTTTGAAAGTAATGCAGATAAGCTCTGCGATATTATTATTTCTGTTGTCGCAGATTTGAATATAAGAAAAGAACGCATTATCAGGCGTGACGGTCTGACCGAAAATCAGGCTCTTGACAGAATCAATTCACAGCACAGTCAGGATTTCTTTATAAGAAATTCAGATTATTATATAAAAAATAACGATTCTCTTGAAAAAACTCTTTCGGATACTTCCGGACTGGTTTCAAAAATTATGGAATCGCTTTAAAACAGGAGGTCTTTTTTATGTCAGAAGAAAAAAAATTGTCCGAACAGCTTAAAGAAAAACTGTTTTCACAGAAAAAAAATGCCGTATACAGAATGAATGATTCTGAAATAAAGGCGTGCGACGACTTCGCAGAGGATTACAAGAAATTTCTCGATATCGCTAAAACTGAACGTGAAGCCGTTAAAGCCATGGTTGAGGAGCTTCAGAAAAAAGGATACAGAGAATACAAAGCCGGCTCAGGACTCAGAACAGGTGACAGAATCTATATCAACAACAGGGATAAGGCTGTCATATGTGCTGTTATAGGCTCTGAACCTATTGAAACAGGCATAAGACTTTGTGCAGCTCATATTGACTCTCCCAGACTCGATTTAAAACAGAATCCCATTTATGAAGATACTGAGACAGCTCTCTTTAAAACGCACTATTACGGAGGGCTGAAAAAATATCAGTGGACAACTATTCCGCTTTCCCTCCATGGTGTTATAGTAAAATCAGACGGCGAAAAGGTTACTGTCAGAATAGGCGAAGATGATAACGACCCCGTTTTCTGTGTTACGGATTTACTCCCACACCTTGCTACAGAGCAGTCAAAGAGAACTCTTTCCGATGGTGTCAGAGGCGAAGACCTTAATATTATTATAGGCTCAAGACCTTTCAAAGATGACGAAACAAGTGAAGCTGTAAAGCTTAATATCCTGAATATTCTGTTTGAAAAGTATGGTATCACTGAACCGGATTTCATCTCGGCTGAGCTGGAAGCTGTTCCGGCATTCAAGGCTAAAGATGTCGGATTCGACAGAAGTATGATTGGTTCATATGGTCATGATGACAGAGTATGTGCCTATACTGCTTTCAGAGCTACTCTTGATTGTGATGAAATTCCAAAGCATACGGTTGTTACGGTTCTCACCGATAAGGAGGAAACCGGAAGCGATGGAAATACCGGATTATGTTCAGCATATCTGAAATACTTCATTGAGGATTTATCTGCTGAATTCGGTCAGAATGGCAGGGCTGTAATGTCTGCTTCGCAATGTCTGTCTGCTGACGTAAATGCTGCCTTTGACCCGACATATCCGGAGGTTATGGAACGTCATAACTGTGCATATATAAATAAGGGTGTATGTGTTACAAAATATACCGGTGCAAGAGGAAAATCAGGTACTTCTGATGCTTCTGCTGAATTTGTCGGAACTGTAAGAAATCTTCTCGACTCTGAAAAAGTCATCTGTCAGACAGGTGAACTCGGTAAGGTTGATATGGGGGGCGGTGGCACTGTTGCAGCCTATATCGCTAATCTGAATATTGATACAATTGATGTAGGTGTACCGGTTCTTTCAATGCACGCTCCTTTTGAAATCGTTTCAAAAATTGACACATATATGGCTTACAGAGCATTCTCAGTATTCATAAAATCCTGAAAAAACAGGCGGTTTTTCACAAAACCGCCTTTTAATATTACTCCTCAGGCATATCCCAGTTGTGATATACATTCTGAACATCATCATTGTCCTCAAGATGTTCAAGAAGAAGATTCATTTTTTTGATGTCGTCCTCATTTTCAAGAGTTGTATACGTTGCCGGAACTTTTTCCGCTTCTGCTGAAATTATTTTGTAGCCTTTTGAAAGAAGTCCTTCTCTCAGAGCGTGAAGGTTTTCCGGAGTACATTCTATTTCTACTGTCTCATCATTTACAGACAAATCATCTCCGCCAAATTCAAAGCAGTCCTCCATTACGGTATCCTCATCAAGTCCGGTATTTTCAAGAACTACAAAGCCCTTGTTTGAAAACATAAAGGAAACGCAACCGCTTGTGCCGAGATTTCCTCCGAATTTATCAAAATAATGACGTACTTCACCGGCTGTTCTGTTCTTGTTGTCTGTAAGGCATTCAACTATTACAGCTACTCCGGAAGGACCGTATCCCTCATAAACCATGGTTTCATAATTGTTTTTATCTCCGTCGCCGGCAGCCTTTTTGATTACACGTTCAATATTGTCATTCGGAACGTTATTGGCCTTAGCTTTTGCGATAAGGTCTCTGAGCTTGCTGTTGTTATTCGGGTCGGGGCCTCCCTCCTTAACGCATACTGTTATTTCACGTCCGATTTTTGTAAATATTTTTCCCTTTACAGCATCGGTAGCCTCTTTTTTCCTCTTGATGTTATTCCATTTTGAATGTCCTGACATTTTTTTCACTCCTGTTCAGATTTGATATTTTCTGATATATATTCAAAAAGTTCGTTTATACGTTCATCTTCGCCTGTCAGATAAAGATACCCGAAAAGACATTCAAGTGCCGTTGCCTTGCGGTATTCCGTAACGCTTGAATGTCTGGGGACTGTATTTCCGACGGCGTTTCTGCCTCTTTTCAGTATCAGCAATTCGGATTCGCTCAGTTTTTCAGTTATAATATCAAAAGCCCGTGACTGATATTCAGCACACGCCATCTTTATTTTAAGCTCATGGAGCTTTGATACCGGCATATTTGCCTGAATAAGAAGCTTTTGCCTTACAAGAGTATCATATACACTGTCGCCCAGAAACGCCAGCGAAAGCGGACTGTACTGATTCGCTTCATGATGTGTTAAAATTTTCCTCATATTTCAGTTATTTTACATAGTCAAATTCAAAGCCCAGAAGATTTACTGTATCTCCTTCATTTATGCCCATTTCCTCCAGCTTGTCTATTATACCGCTGTTCCTCAGAACACGCTGGAAATACTGCAATGATGAATAATCGTCCATATCAACTGTACGCATAACAGGTTCAAGCCAGCCGGCATTAACATAATAGACTCCGTCTTCAACTTCAACTTCAAATTTCTTATTTACTCCGAGCATATCGTCAAGCTGTGCCTGCGGAACAGGCTCTGCTTCAAATTCCTTTATCGGCGGAAGCGTATCAAGGACTTCTGATACATATTTCATAAGTTCATCTGTTCCCTTTGTTGTTGCTGCGGATATTACGAAAAACGGCAGATTTTTTTCTTCCTCGATATATCTGCGGAGTGTTTCAATCTGTTCGGCAGAAGCCATGTCAGATTTATTTGCAGCTACTATCTGAGGGCATTTTATTAAATCCTCGCTGAAATTTTCAAGCTCACGGTTTATTATATTAAAATCGTCAACAGGATTTCTTCCCTCTATTCCCGAAACATCAAGAACATGAATTATAAGACGGCATCTTTCAACGTGTCTCAGAAATTCATGTCCCAGACCGACTCCGTCACTTGCACCCTCTATAAGTCCGGGGATATCTGCCATTACAAATGATTTTTCCGGAGCTGTTCTGACAAGTCCCAGAACAGGTATAAGAGTTGTAAAGTGATAATTTGCAATCTTAGGCTTAGCTGCACTTACTACGGAAATAAGCGTTGATTTTCCTACGTTCGGAAATCCTACAAGTCCGACATCGGCAAGGAGCTTTAATTCAAGTGTTACTTCAAATTCCTCACCCATAAATCCCGGCTTTGCAAATCTCGGAATCTGGCGTGTTGGTGTAGCAAAATTTGCATTTCCTTTACCGCCTTTTCCGCCTCTGGCAAGAATTTTAGGCTCATCTGATGACATATCCGCCATGATTCTTCCTGTTTCGGAATCACGGATAATTGTTCCTCTCGGAACTTTTATTATAAGATTTCCGGCATTTTTTCCGGTACAGTTTCTCGAAGAGCCATTCTGTCCCTTATCTGCTATATACTTGCGTTTATAGCGAAAGTCAAGCAACGTTGAGAGGTTATCATCAGCAACGAATACTACATCTCCGCCCTTTCCGCCGTCTCCGCCGTCAGGGCCTCCGGAAGCCACATATTTTTCACGGTGAAACGATACTGCACCGTCCCCGCCGTCTCCTGCCTTTATTTTTATTCTCGCTTTATCTACAAACATTATCGCACCTCATATTTCTTTCGGATATGCGTAAAAGAAAATCCCAAGCTTAAACGCTCGGGATTATGTGATTTTAAGTTACTGTTCTGTGTAAACAGAAACCTTCTTGCGGTCACGTCCGTAACGTTCAAACTTAACCTTTCCGCTTACTGTAGCGAATATTGTATCATCTGAACCGATTCCAACGCCTGCACCAGGGTGAATATGAGTACCACGCTGACGTACGATAATATTTCCAGCCTTTACAAACTGTCCGTCTGCTCTTTTAACTCCGAGTCTTTTTGATTCGGAATCACGTCCGTTCTTAGTTGAACCAACGCCCTTTTTATGAGCAAAGAACTGCATACTGATTTTAATCATAGGTTACACCTCCGAAATAGTGATTTTAATTGTTTTGGGAAATTCCTCTGCTATTGAATCAAGATGACAAAAAAACTGATTTATTATCTTATCTGCCATATCACGTTCAGCATTTGTGAAACATCTTACAATATTTCCCAATAATCCGATTTTCGGCACGCAATGGAAATCATAAAGCAAATTTAATGTAAGCTGAACTGCTGAAGAAACTGATGCACACACAATATCTTTTCCGCTCTCAGCATATCCTGCGTGTCCTTTTACTTCAAAAGCATAAAAACTTCCGTTCTGACGGTAAAAAACTGCATGAATCATAATCAAGCCTTAACAGCTTCAATTCTTACCTGTGTATATGGCTGTCTGTGACCCTGCTTCTTCTTTTCGCCCTTCTTAGGCTTGTAAGTGAAAACAGTAATCTTCTTAGCCTTGCCGTTCTTGATAACCTTAGCCTCAACTGTTGCACCGTCAACGTAAGGAGTACCAACCTTGATACCGTCCTCAGCACCTACTGCAACGATTTTGTCAAAAGTAACTGTTTCATCAGCTTCAGCAGAAATTTTTTCGATAAAGAGAACATCGCCTTCCTTAACCTGATACTGCTTTCCG
>JAQXFT010000111.1 GCA_029005335.1 Oscillospiraceae bacterium | reverse complement strand
CTTGATGCCGGAATCGGTAACAATAAAAATCTGAAATTTAATCCTGTAATTTCACAACTGACTGCGTTACATTCATTCTATTCCTTGAATCAGATAAATCAGATATTCATATCACACGCACATATGGACCACGTCGGATATCTGTTTGATTTGATGTCAGAATCAACTCAGTCAGGTGTGTATATGACCGATATAACAAAATCCCTTATGGAGCTTCAGCTATATGAACGCATCTTTCTGGGACAGTCCAGACAAAATGAAAGAAAAAGACTCACTGCACAATCACATATGGACAGAATAACCACTATCAGTTATCTGAAGCCAATAAATTTCGGGGATTATCATGTGACCTTCTATCCGGCAGGACATATCCCCGGTGCAATGATGATGTTATTTGAATATAAGGACAGAACTATTTTATATACGGGAGATTATTCTATTGATAACTCTCCGCTGGTTTCGGGGTGCGTTATCCCGAGAGATAAAAAAATTGATACGATTATCATGTGCGGACTGCACGCAAAACACCCGAATTACAGAAATAAATCCGATAAAATCTTTTCCGAAGCAGAACAGATTTATGAAGAAGTACTGAGATACGGAAAGTCTATCCAGTGTTCCGCTGTACAGCTCAGCAAAGGTATAGAATTTCTGAAAATCCTCAACGACAACAATAAATATAACATTCCCGTGTTCGTGGATAATAATATTATGCAGATTGTCCGGAAAATGGAACAGAACGGAATCAGAATCCTTGATATCAATAACAAACAGATGCTTGACGAACCTCCTTTATATCCCCATATCTTCCTTACCACGTCAGGCAGAATGAATCCTTACTACTATTCAAAAAGGATTGATGTCAATTTTACTCTCCATGAAGACTTCATGCAGATGAAACAATTTATAAAATCAATAAATCCCAGACACGTCGTCTTAGTCCACTGTGCAAAATCTCACAGTCCTGACGACATAACTATTGAACAGGAATTACTGTTTGACGGCGATTGCAGAACTCAATTCACATTCGCTGAAGAACAGGAAATCTATAAATTATAACGGAGGTACATTATGCTTAACGTAAAAAAAGAAAAACTTATGGAGCTGTCTGATTTACTTCATAATTCCATGATGAGAAAAAAAAGACAAGCCGGTACAACAAAGGACGATATCCTGATTGAAAACAGAATCTTCGGAATTTTATGTGATGATTCAGGCGTCCCACCTACGAAATGTGCTATCAGACTTAACGATAAGTTCGGATACGACCTGACAGGTGAAGATATTATCAACATTTTCAGACGCAGAAGAATGGCTGTCCCTAAAGATAGATTTGAACTCTTCAAATGGTGCAGTGATGTCGCTGATTTGTTTGAAAAGGCTATTACAGGCGATAAAGATGCTTTTGCAGAATACGAAAAGCTCAGAAAGGAAAGTGCCGTTAAATCAATCAAGCACCATGACTCTCAGGACCGCATTGCTGCAATAATGATTTACAGAAGATTTCCGGAAATTGTTACTGAAGGTGACAGCGAAATACTGGACAGTCTGGGAAATACTCTGGCAAGATACCTCTTCTATGATATATCTGACGCTATCTGCGAAGTATATGAATTTCCAACATACAGAGAAAGAAAATCATCAAATAATACATTCGTAAAGACTAAATCCACAATGACTCTGGAACAGGCTCTCAAGCGTATCGACAGCCTCGAAAGTGAACTCGAAAGAACAAGCAGTATGTTATCAGATTTGCAGAATGAATTTGAAGAACAGTTGAACGAAAGCAAAGTAAAGGAGCTTACAGACTTTTTTGCAAAATTAAATTCCGAAAAGTACGGCTCGATTCTTGACCAGCTTCTCGAATTACAGAAGGGTCTGAATACTTTAAGAAAAAACGGTTATGAAGTGCCGATTGAAATAAACGGTCTGCTTATTGTAATAAAAAAGCTTACACAATTTGTACAGGACAGCCATATAAATCCGATTTTAAAGCCCAATTCCATCAGAACAGTCAGGGCTGCTGATGTGGAATTTTCCGATTATATCGGTACTCCTTTCACATCTGAAACAGAAGAAAAACGTGTAAAGGCTCTTTCACCCGGCTGGATATTCAAAGATAAGGAAATACAGATTTCACGTCCAAGAGTTGAGGAGGTAAAAGAATGACAAATAAGGATAACAAAATAGTCAATATCGGAATCGACCTCGGAACAACAAATTCCGTACTGGCATATGTGAATCTTAAACCGAACGGAGATATTGTAAGTAAGGTTCTTGATGTAAACCGCCCTGTTGATATGTACAGTGCTGTAACCGGTCAGTCAAAGCTCTCAAAAGAAAAAAAGCCAACCTTACCCTCCTTCATTTATTATGTGGAGGAAAACGGATACAGACCAATTGTAGGCGATTTCGCAAAAAAACAATATTCCCTGAGACCTCATCTGGTTGCAAAGTCAATCAAAAGCCAGATGGGAAAGCCCTATGCAGAAGGTCTTTCACCTGATATTCCCGATAAAAAACCTTCACAAATTTCAGCACAGATATTAAAGCACTTATTAAGCGAAGCCTCATCTTCCTTAAAAACAAAAATTACAGATGCAGTAATTACTGTTCCTGCAAATTTCGATTCAGCCATGTGCAAGGCAACAAAAGATGCTGCTGAACTTGCAGGAATCAAAGTCAGAAATGATGACGGCAGTGAAAGAAAAATACTCCTTTCAGAACCCAATGCGGTTATCTATGACTTGTTCAACCAAATCAGAAACGGCGAAATCCCTTCAACAATCCTTGATTTGAGTGAAACAAAAAAAGTCCTCGTTTTCGATTTGGGCGGTGGTACTCTCGATATCACAATGCACGAAATCAGAAGAAGACATGATGTTGAAGACGGAACATTAAAAATAAGCGAAATAGCTACAAACAGATATACATTGCTTGGCGGTGATGACTTCGATGAAGCCATTGCTGAAGAAATGTTCAAAAGATATGTTATGCAGTATAAATCATATCCCGAACAGGCGGATATGATTAGAAAGAAAAAAAATGAAGTCATGCCACAATTGCGTGTGTTTGCAGAAAACCTTAAAATAGAATTGAATACCGCTGTTTCTTCCGGTGATGATTATAACAGCGGCTGGTTTGACGATGATGAATGCAACAACGAAAACAGTTTCGATGTCGGCGGTAATATTCATAGTATAGGACTTGCTTATGATGACACCTTCTCACAGGAAGAAATCGAAAATATTCTTTCCGTCTATATGGCAGATGACCTGAAATTTGATGACTATAAAAAAATCGAAAATATTTCCAATACCAGAAATATTATCTTCCCTATACTTGACGTACTGGAAAAGGCAGGCAAAAAGCTTGATACAGATTCTGTAAGAGTCGATGCTGTTATAGTAAACGGCGGTATGTCCAAATTTTATATGGTAACCAACCGCTTAACCAAATTCTTCGGATTTGAACCAATCGTTGTCCTTGACCCTGACCAGTCTGTTGCAAGAGGTGCTGCGGTCTATCATTACCTGCTGACACATAACAGTGAGGACTTAACCGACGAAATGAAAGCTGTCGGCGATACAACTCCTGCTGAACCAGCTGTCAGAAAAGAAAAAACTCCGGATAATCCCAGAACAAATACAGCAACTGTATTAAGAAAAAATAACAATCACATTGGTATAGAATGGGGCAGAAGCATTCTGAATGATTGCCTCTATCTTGGTCTGAAAAATGGCGTTAAAGAAGAAATAATTCCAACAGGTGCTGAACTGCCTTATACATCTGAAATAAAAAAAGGATTTCAGATTCCAATCGGACAGGATACCGTCGCCATTCCGATACAAAGCAGAAATCTTGACGGTACATACAGAAATATCGCTAAGGGCAGTATATCATTTTCAAAGAAAAGCTCATTGGAAAGAAAAGTTGCTTTCGTAATAAATATGGACGAAAATAAAGTGATTACCATGAAAGCATGGACTTATTTCGGAAATGACGAAAATGACAGGTGCGAAACCGGAATTGCTACTATCGCAATCGATAACACCAATTTCATGAACGCAAAAGGCTCTAAAAAAATAATCGCTCCAAGCGGAAGTAAGCTCAATCCCCATGCCTCCGTAAATTCCCTGATTGCATTATGCCAGAAGCTTGAAAAAAATAACAGGGACAAAAAAAATATCTCAAATCAGATTAAAATCGAAATGCAGAATATCTGCTCTGCCGTAAACAAAAAGGATTTCTCCGAAATCGTAGTCAAGGCTCTGAAGTATAATAACTGCAACGAAGCAAGAATGAGATTGTTTATAATTGCAAGACGTCTCATGTCTGAATGGGAACAGTCACAGAAAAAGGAAATCGCAAACCTTTGTATATCACAATTGGGCGGAATCCTTAAAGGCTTCGACTGCCATGGTGCAAGAAAAAATGTAAATATTCAGGCTGTATATACTCTGGGCTTTTGCGGAAATGAAAATCAGCTTAAACAACTTGAAACAATTCACAATATCTCCGGATATCAGCAGTCCTGTATCTATGCCCATGCAATCAGCAAAACCTGCGTTGAATGGCTTATCGAAAAATTCAATGCGGATATAAAGAATTTCAATAATATGAAATCAAATAATTTACAGATGACTGCATATGCTGTCGGACTTGCACTGAATCAGAATAATTCCAATGATATTGTGCCTCAGAATGTCATAAAAACAGTTGACAAATTATCGGAGGTCGTTTCAAGCGGAGCTTTGCTGATAGAACAGCTTACTCCATGCATACTCTCCCTTGGCTGGATATGCGACAGGAGAAATTACTTCAAATCCGATATAGACAGCGAAAAAATATCGGAAATCTGCAACTTGTTAACATATGATATAAACTATCTTTACACTGAGGATATAGCTCAGAAATGTCAGAGGTCATGCAATATCGCTCTTAAATTAATCGGCGGTGAGGAATTAAGCGAAGAAGATGAAAAGTATCTTCTTGAAAAAATTGAATGTATAGCTTGAAAATAAATCCTGTCTGACAAAAACCCGGAATGTCGCTAATCTGCGGTATTCCGGGTTTATTTTTTATTTGCCGTTATATACTCTGAAAGAGTATTCCACCCTGAATTGTAAATTATTTATGAACAGACATATATCTGTCCGGTATGATAATTATAATAAAAATATGGAACTGCAAATCATCAGAAAAAGAGGTGAAAATAATTACTGATACCTGACATCAGAAAAAATTCTATCAGTTTTCAGTAACAATAAGATATGGAATCCCAGAAAAATGAAAGAGTTCTTGAAATATTTTTCCGTGCATTAAAAGGCGAAAATATATATATAAAAAAACTGGCAGAAGAATACCATGTATCCACAAAGAGTATAAGCCGTGATATTTCCGGAATCCGGAACTTTCTTTCGGAGCATCGTGAGCTTATGCAAAATTCCGAATTCGTATATTCACAAAAGGACAGGTCTTACATATTAAACAGCGATGAATTTCTCAAAAACAAGGAGCTTTTTGCACTTGTAAAAGTAATACTGGGTTGCCGGTGCTTTTCAAAGGAGGAAATTTTAACCCTGATTTCAAAGCTTAAAAAATTTACAACTGTTCAGGAAAAAGAATCACTGGAAAATCTTATCCGGAAAGAAGTATATCACTACCATGAAGTAAAATCCGACTGCAAAAGCATTATAGATAATGTATGGAAAATAATTCAGTCAATCGAAAAAAAACATACCATAACCATAACATACTATAAAATGAACCGTACTGAAGTAAAGCATAAAATAAAACCAGTCTCCGTTATGTTCAGCGAATATTACTTCTATCTCATTGCATATAAGGCTGATGATAAAGAATATAAACCGGTATATTTCAGAATCGACAGAATCTCAGCAATTACCGAACACCGTGAAGCTTTTGAGCTGGAGAAAAAATACGATTTTGATGAGGGTGACCTGCGTGAAAAAAATCAGTTTATGTTTCCCGGAGATACTGTCAAAATACGCTTTGAATTTTCCGGATTGTCCCTTCAGGCAATCCTCGACAGGCTTCCGACTGCAAAGGTTGTCGATAAAGACGGCAATAAAAGTATAATTGAAGCGGAAGTAAATCAGGGTCGGGGAATTATTATGTATCTGCTTTCACAAGGGTCGTGGGTAAAAGTATTGTCTCCGCAAAGTCTCGTGTTGCAAATGAAAGAGGAAACAGAAAAAATGAAATCCCTTTACACATAATCCGGATAAGCATTTTATAAAACAAAAAACGGGCAATCAATAGTGTTGCCCGTTTCAGCTTGTCTGGAAACCATAAAATAACGGGCGACCAATGGTCGCCCCTACGACAGAAAATTATTCCTTACTGCTCTTTACTGCCTCAAATTCATCTGTTATTTCTTTTTCAGGCTTTCCGGTAATAAGCGATACGACAACTATAAATACTGTTGCAACTATAAATGCCGGAAGAAGTTCATATATATTCCATATTCCGCCAAGTGTCTTTATAAAGAATTTCCATACAAATACCATGATTCCGCCTGAAATCATTCCGGCAACAGCTCCGTATCTGTTTGAACGCTTCCAGAAAAGTGATGCAAGCATTACGGGTCCGAATGTCGCTCCGAAGCCTGCCCATGCAAATGATACAATGCCGAATACTGAGCTGTCAGGATTCCATGCAATTACTATCGAAAGACCAGCTATTACAAGAAGAACTATTCTTGCAATATTCATTGACTGCTTTTCAGAAAGATTTACCTTGAATACTCCCTTGATGAAATTTTCAGACATACTTGATGACGCTGCAAGAAGCTGTGAATCCGAAGTTGACATTGTACAGGCAAGTATTCCGGCAAATATGATACCTGCAATAAGTGCCGGAATAATTCCGTTTTCACTCATAAGCATTGCCATATTCATTATAACCTTTTCCGAATCCGCACTGTTTGTAAGAGCTTTAATACTTCCGTTTGCCGTCATTGCATTTCCGATTATACCGATAAATACAGCTATTGCCATTGATATAACTACCCATACTGAAGCAATTCTTCTCGAAATCTTAATCTTGTTGCAGTCCTCAATAGCCATGAATCTGAGCAGTATGTGAGGCATTCCGAAATAACCTAATCCCCATGCAAGAGTCGATATAATTGTTATAATTCCATATGAACTGCTTCCGCCTGTTTCATAGTCATGAAGTGATGACATTGAAAAATATCCCTCGAGGCTCTTTGCATTTTCAATAACTGCATCAATACCCCCTGCCCTGTCAACTCCGAACAGAACTATTATTATAAGAGCTGCCGTCATTGCAATACTCTGTATAAGGTCTGTCGTACTGGCTGCGAGGAATCCTCCTATGCTTGTATAGGAAATAATTATAACTGCACTAAGAATCATTGCAAAATGATAATCAAATCCGAAAAGTGAGTTAAAAAGCTTTCCGCATGCCGAAAATCCCGATGCCGTATAGGGAATAAAGAAAATAAGAATTATAAGTGCCGATATACCCATTATCACATTGCTTTTATCACGATATCTTCTGGAAAAAAAATCAGGAATTGTAATTGCTCCGCATCTGTGAGAGTATATTCTGAGCCTTTTTGCTACAAGCAACCAGTTAAGATATGTACCTGCTGCAAGTCCTATTACCGTCCAGCCCACATCTGCAATACCTGTGAGATATGCAAGCCCCGGAAGTCCCATAAGCAGATAACTGCTCATATCCGAAGCCTCTGCACTCATAGCCGTTACTATGGGGCCGAGCTTTCGTCCGCCGAGATAAAAATCACCGACATCATTATTTTGCTTTGAAAATTTTATTCCGATAACTATCATCATTATCAAATACAATACGATAGTTATAAGAATACAAATAATATTCCGTGTCATAAATTTCTGATTGTAATGTGAAAAATCCTTACACATTACCCTCCTTTCTTAAAAATATAATAGCTGGATTTTGTTCTGACTGACACATACAGAAAAATTCCCATTATAATTATACATAATTTTTCATGTTTAGTCAATATCCGATTTATTATGTATATCAATAAAAAAAGATTAGCTTATGAATACTATGATTCTTCCTTTCAAAATAATACTTTTTCATAAGTGACGCTCTGAAGCCAAGCTCCGTAACCTTTTCCAGCAATTCTTCATCACTCAAATCAGTATCAAAATTCACGATACAATGCAATCCCGCATTTTCCCCCGATATAACAGAATTTCTGAAAATATCAGATTCCTTCATTCTTTCAAAAAGATTATCCCTGCACTTCTTATAATAAGTACGCATTCTGTTGATATGCTTTTCAAAAAATCCTTCGCTTATAAATCTTGCAAGCGTATACTGTTCAAATGTCGATACCGCACACGAATAAAATCCAAGCTTTTCCTTAAAGCTCTTCAGAATAGTCACAGGTAAAACCATATAGCTTATTCTTATTGTCGAGGCAAGGCTCTTGCTGAATGTATTCATATAAATCACCTTATCCATAACGTCAATGCTGTAAAGAGACGGTATCGGCTTTCCGGATAAACGAAATTCGCTGTCATAATCGTCCTCAATTATATATCTGTCAGGCGACTGGGAAACCCATTCCAGAATAGAATAACGCTTGCCTATTGAGGTAACAACTCCGGTCGGAAAATGATGTGACGGCGAAATATGAATAATATCTGCCTTTATTCCCTTAAGATAATCCATATCTATTCCGTCATCAAGAACGGGAATATGCTCGCATTTTATGTTATATCCCGAATAAATATCGGCAATCTTTGAATATCCCGGCTCTTCAACCGCAAAAACATAATTATTCCCGAAAAGAAGATTTATAAGCATATAAAGATATTCCGTTCCTGCACCGATTATAATCTGTTCCGGAGAGGCATTTATATTCCGGAAGCTTTTAAGATGTCCGGAAATCGCCTTTCTGAGTTCCGGAATTCCTCCGAACGGAGGTTTTGCAAGCAGTTTATCCTGATTGAATGAAAGCTCCTCTCGCATAATCTTTGCCCATATTGCAAATGGAAACATTTTGTTTTCTTCGCTTTCTCCGGCTTCGGAAAAGGATTCAGGCGTATATTCGTCAGGCTTTAAAGATATATTCTTTTTCTCAATCGTCTCCGCAAAATATCCCTTTTTCGGAACTGACCTTATGTAGCCCTCTGCAATAAGCTGATTATATGCATTTTCAATCGTAATTACACTTAATCCCAGATTGCCTGCAAAAGTCCTTTTAGATGGTAGTTTTTCCCCTGATTTTATTATTCCGCACTCTATGTCATTTCTGATTTTTTTATAAATCTGAACATACAGCGGTTCAGAACTGACCCTGTCAAATTCATATGTTATCATAATATTTCCCTTTCTGGCATTATCAAAAAAATATATTTTGAATATTGTAATAAGTCCACATCTGAAGTATACTATAAATGCATTTATTTGTCAATGATTTTTTTCAGGAGGAAAATATTATGAATAATGAGAGATATGAACTTAATAAGGAACTGGCTCAGATGCTTAAAGGCGGCGTAATCATGGACGTTACCACACCGGAACAGGCTAAAATTGCTGAGGCTGCCGGTGCTTGTGCTGTTATGGCTCTTGAACGTATTCCGGCTGATATAAGAGCTGCCGGCGGTGTTTCAAGAATGAGCGACCCTGCAATGATTAAAGGTATTCAGAATGCTGTAAGTATTCCTGTAATGGCAAAGTGCAGAATCGGACATTTCGCTGAAGCTCAGATTCTTGAGGCTATCGAAATTGACTATATTGATGAAAGCGAAGTTCTTTCCCCTGCTGATGATGTATACCATATAGATAAAACAAAATTCAGAGTCCCATTTGTATGCGGTTCAAAGGATTTGGGCGAAGCTCTCAGAAGAATTTCCGAAGGTGCTTCAATGATTCGTACAAAGGGTGAACCCGGTACAGGTGATATAATTCAGGCTGTAAGACATATGCGTAAGATTCAGAGCGAAATCGCTCAGCTTGCTTCCAGAAGAGAAGACGAACTCTTTGAAGAAGCTAAAAGACTTCAGGTATCAATTGACCTTGTAAAATATGTACATGAAAATAAAAAACTTCCGGTTGTAAACTTCGCTGCCGGAGGCGTTGCAACTCCTGCCGATGCAGCTCTTATGATGCAGCTTGGTGCAGAGGGCGTTTTCGTAGGCTCAGGAATATTCAAATCCGGAAACCCTCAGAAGCGTGCGGAAGCAATAGTAAAGGCTGTTACAAACTACGATAATCCCGATATGATTGCAAAGCTTTCCGAAAACCTCGGCGAAGCTATGGTCGGAATAAATGAACAGGAAATCGCTCTCCTTATGGCTGAAAGGGGAAAATAATGACCGGAATTTTAGCTGTTCAGGGGGCTTTCCTTGAACACGGAAAATGTCTCGAAAAGCTTGGTGCAGATTACAGGTATATCCGCAAAAGAGATGATTTTTCCGAGAATATCGACCGCCTTATTTTTCCCGGCGGTGAAAGCACTACTCAGAGAAAGCTTATAAAAGAGCTTGGATTATTCGATATCCTCAAAGAAAAAATATCAGCAGGTATGCCTGTACTTGGAACGTGTGCGGGATTGATTCTCCTTGCTGAGAAAATTTCCAACGATAATCCCTTTTTAAGTACTCTGCCCGTTACAGTATGCAGAAACGCTTACGGAAGACAGCTCGGAAGCTTCTCAGCTACCGGAAATATCGGAAATATATCCGATTATCCTATGCGTTTTATCCGCGCGCCATATATCGAAAAAATTCTTTCTGATAGTGTTGAGATACTCAATATTACTGACGAAAAAATAACGGCTGTAAGGTATAAAAATCAGCTCGGTATCTCCTTTCACCCTGAGCTGACGGACGACCTGAGAATACATCAGTTATTTTTATCGCTATAAAAATATCCCAAAAAAGCGTTTGCCTGATTTTTTAAACATATTCGGGCAAACGCTTTTAATTTATATAATTTACATCTTGAAAACATACTAAACCTATGTTATAATAGCAATATAAATACTGAAAGGAGTAATAACTATGAAAATTTCAACCAAAGGCAGATATGCTCTGCGTATGCTTACGGAGCTTGCTGAATATCCCTCCGGAGAATTTGTATCTTTAAAGGATATTGCAGAACGTCAGAATATATCTAAAAAGTATCTTGAGCAGATTGTACCCATGCTTAATAAAAGCGGTATCCTCCGTACAAACAGAGGCAATAAAGGCGGATATGCCCTGATAAAATCTCCGGATAAGCTTACGGTCGGCGATGTTTTAAGAGCTACGGAAGGTTCTCTCGCTCCGATAGCCTGCCTTGAATATGAACCTAACGAATGCCCGAGAGCTGAATCCTGCTCCACTCTTTATATCTGGAAAGGCCTTTATAAAACCGTTACTGAATATCTCGACAACATTACTCTTCAGGATATTATCGACCACAATAACAATTCAAAAGGAGATGACTATTGCATATGAATCCTGTATAATCAGAAATTCCGATAAATATCTTTTCTGTTAAATTGAAAGGAATCAGATTTTATGAAGATTTTAAATATTCACGGTTATCACGGCTGTGCTGAAAATTCCGCCGGAAAAGTTCTCAAACAGCTCGGCTGTGAGGTAATTTCACCATATATTGACTATGATTCACAGACACCCGAAGAAATACTTGAATACCTTGAAAATATTATCCGAATATATTCTCCGGAGGTAATCTGCGGTACAAGTCTTGGCGGATTCTATGCTTCGGTTCTTTCAGCAAAGCTGAATATATATGCTATGCTTATAAATCCCTGCCTTATGCCGTTTCTCCATCTCCCACGACTGGGATACAAAGGCGATATAAAAGGCTTTATTTCCGCTTTCGGAATACTTTCAGATATCAATGTCAATAAGGTTTCCGCAATCATAGGCGAAAATGATGAAATAATCGACAGCCATGATTTTACAGGAAAGCTTCTCGGCAATGAACGCTGTAAGGTTATTCCCGACGGAAAACATTCCGGTGCAACGCTTCCTCTTAAAGATTTTTTCACTGAGACTATATCATCATTAAAAGCGTAATAATATAAAATTCCCCCTTTAACGGATATCGATTCCGAAAAAGGGGGGGTAATTTTTACATAACCATTATAAGTGTTCCGATACCAATCAGAATACAGCCTGTCAGTGATTTTAACGTAAATTCCTCATGCAGAAATAAAAATGCAAGTATCAGAGTAAGGACAACGCTCAGTTTATCAATCGGAACAACCTTTGATGCTTCTCCCACCTGCAAAGCTTTATAGTAGCAAAGCCAGGAAGCTCCCGTTGCCAATCCTGACAAAATCAGAAATATCCAGCTTTTCTTACTGATTTCTGCAA
>JAQXFT010000110.1 GCA_029005335.1 Oscillospiraceae bacterium | reverse complement strand
AGGCTGTGAATGTACTTTCTGGCTTGACGGTGAGGAAGTCTATAAAGGCAAGGTCACGGGCGAACCTGATGAAGGATACATCAATCTGCAGGAGAAAGTTCTCGATTGCGGATTCTATCAGCCGGGAGATTTCCACACGCTTAAATGTTCAGTTGTCTGGAATGATTTAGATGTTCTTGTCGGAGTTGATAACGGTCACAGGCTTGTCGATATTGACGGCGAACACGTTCTCGTCGGTTCTGATGATGAGGGATATGTTGAGGGAGAAATTGAATTTAAATGGATTTTCTATGCCGCTGTTGATGAAGATTACAAACCGCCGGATACAGGACTTCTGAATGTAAGTAACTCGTTCTGGCTGATTTGTTGTGCAGTAATACTGCTGTTTATAGTGATAATGCTTATTCTTCTCCACAGGAAGAAAAAGGAGAAAAAATGAAACGGTTTCTGACATCGTGTATTATAATTCTTCTGACATTAGCAGTTTTTTTCTGCGGTTATCGTTATTATGATACTGAAATTCTCCCCGAAAAACGTCTTGAAGATTCCGAAAAAAAACAGTTACAGCTTTTTGAGGTCATCAGACCGGAAATCAGTATTCCGGAAACGGGTGAATTACAACAGAAATCTGAAATTTTATCAGAAAATCCTCTTGCCGAAGCCGAAGAAATCAATCATAATACTGTCGGCTGGATAACTATTCCCGATACAAATATTGATTATCCTGTTGTACAGTCAGAAGATAATGATTTCTATCTGCACAACGGTTTTGACGGAAAATATAATAATGAATTAGGCTGTCCGTTTCTGGATTACCGTTGCGAATCTGATTTTTCGGGATTCAGTTCGATTGTTTACGCCCACAATATGGAGGGCGGAAGAATGTTTGCGGATATTGCCTTATACAAAGATAAAAATTTTATGCAAAGTCATTCCGAGGGTTATTTAATTCTTGATGACGGTATTCATATGGTTGATTTTTTTGCATATCTGACTGTTCCAAGTAATGATACAATATATCATACTGTATTTCTGACGGATTCCGAACGGCAGGATTATATAAATTATTTGTTAAAATCAGCGAATTATACTATTGATTCGGATATAAATGAAAATAAACATCTGCTGTTGCTCTCAACTTGTACTTTTGAGTATGAGGAGGCAAGGGGTGTTCTGGTGGGTGTGATACGATAAACGGCTGAGAATTTCCCCCATGTTTTACAGTCGTATTCTTTTTTACATTTCCGGGTATATTCCCGTTTAATATAGAATAACGATAATGCACTTGATTTCGGGTATGGGGGAATTGGGTGCTTTTTTGTGCTTTTATTATTTTTTTCAACGGGCTTTTTATACGACATTGGAGGAAGGAGCATATGAATTTTAGAATTTCATCATTTAAAAAGCGTATTACTGCGGCATTGCTCAGTACGGCAATGTTTTTTAATATGACATCTTTTCCGGCTGACTATATTCAGGCAGATAATAATACGAAGAAAATCTGTGGCGTAGATGTAATATGGAACGAAACTGAGGAGCTTTGGGAAACAGCTGAAACAACAAATGTTTTTGGCTCATATACATTTTCCGCATATTGGGATCCACGCGAAAAGACACTTGATTATTTCTGGGACGCTACAAGCGGAAGCGGAATAAATTCTCAGGAAACAAAAATTATTTTTACCTTCAACAGCTCAGATACAAATAATGAATGGAAGGTGAACGGTGGCGGTACTGGTATTTCTCCGGACGGAACTAATACAAATAAGTATGATGGAAATCCGGATATCTGGTTTGAAATTCCCGGAATTGCCTCGGCAAAAAGGGGTGAAAAACAAGCACCGCTCCTTGGTCAGGACAGTAAATCAATCGTCTGTGACGGTTATGACCTTACAAATGATAAAGCTGTGTATGAACTGAAAACAGACGTCAGAACATTAAACGGCGGTGTGGAGATAGTCTGGGGATATAATCCTCGTGAACTTGTTAACGGATATGGTCTTAAAGACGGAAGCGAACTGACTGATGCGATTGGTGATACTTTTGATTATGACGAAAATCTGTCACTTCACCCCTGTGCATATATCAAGGTTTACAATCAGGAAAATAATTATGAACTTGTTAAGGTTCGTTTGCCGGAGATGCATTTCGGATTTGTCTCAGAGCGTGATAATGTGCTTGTTGACCTGAATGAGGGAGAGCAGGATAATCTTGATTCCGGCAAACTGGACAGTGATTATTCGTGGAAGCGTATTTATACAGAATTTTATACCTACGCAAAAACACAGCCGATTGATGATTCAAAATTTTATATTGAACTAAAAAAGGAAGATGTAGATGCTTTTGGTGATGGCAGTGTTTATCTGCAGATTAACGGAGATTACAACATTGTTTCAACTAATAATAATAAGTTTGAAACAATTACAATGGACGGAACTGAATATTATCGTGTTGAGATAGATTACAACGGTCTGGAAAAATGGTCAAGTCAGACAAATGCAGGTCTTTCCTCAAAAAGTTCTCCTGTTGATTTGTATCTGGGTGTAAGGAAAGAAGCAATCACGGCGAGGGCTACAGCGGAATATGAGGAAAAAAACCCTGATAAAAAAAATCGTATTGATAAACTCACGGCAATTTCAAATCGCACCCCTGATGAAGAGGCTGAACTTAACCGACTTATTGCAGAGAAGAATACATTAATTCAAAGCTATATCGTAACAACTGATAATAATGGTGTAAAGACGCTGAACTATACAATCAATGTAAATTCGAGGATTGTTCGCTTCTATGCAGATGAAGAAGGCAATATGGTTGATTATGATATACCTCAGAATGAGCAAGGCTCGATTATTTCGGGGGATATTGAAATAAAAACGGATAACAAGAATACTGTATCAAGAGCAGATTTTTATCCTGATACTCATATAGATTCAGCTATATTCGGTTTCCTTGCAGACCCGACATATGGCAGTGGAGGAATTGCTATTACAAAATCAAGCGGAAATCCTCTGCGGACTTCATCGGATATGGCATCAGGTAATCGTGATAAATATAAAGTAAGTGTCAAATCTACAAATATGGCTGGCACATACAATGTCACAATAAAAGATGACTGTCTGATTGTTCTGCTCGATGACAATAAAACGGATTACAATCAGCCCGATGAAAATGGAAATATCATTCAGG
>JAQXFT010000109.1 GCA_029005335.1 Oscillospiraceae bacterium | reverse complement strand
CTTGTGTATTTCCTTTTCGGAGATTTATCGCTTTTCGATTCGGCAGACAAATTTTATGAAAAAATGCTGAATATTTTAAGCGGAAAGGGACTTTCGGATAATATGTTACTTTTACTGTGCTGTATGCCCTTGCTGTCAATGATACTGTATTATCTCTCTTACAGAATTTCATGCAGAATGTATCTGAAAGGAGCTGAGAACTTTGACAGATAAGAAAAAAGATATTTTAAGAGTAATAATATTTATAGTGCTTGCAAATCTGCCGATGCTTATCGGAGGAATATTTTTTAAATCGGAAAGCAGAGCATATTCATTTATAGCATATATAGCATCATATTCTCCGGCAATAGCACATATAATCACAAGAATTATCACAAAGGATAAATCTTCCATGTATCTCAGAATAAATTTCAAGGGCAATAAAAAATATTATCTTATGGGAATAATATATGCACTTATAATATCAGTTTTTGAAGTTGTGTCGGTTATGGCTGTTTCATCGGGATATGAAATTCCGCTGAATTTCGGAAAAAAAGAATTTGCATTATTGCTGTTTTTAATAGCCGGAGGAATAGTCGGATTTTATATATTTATCGGAGAGGAGTTCGGCTGGAGAGCATATCTCACTCCAAAACTTGAAAGCCTTATGCCCGAACCCCTTGCCTTAATAGTGAGCGGAATTGTATGGGGTATGTGGCACGCTGTTCCTATAACAAACGGTCTTAATTTCGGCTTCGGATACTGGGGAGAACCGTATACAGGATTCTTAGCAATGTGCATTAGCTGTATATTTTACGGCAGTACGCTTACATACCTTACTAAAAAGACAAAATCAATATATCCGGCTTCAATATGCCATTCATGTGTGGACATAATAAGAATAGTGTCTGTTATAGTAGGAGATAATCCGGAATTTGCTGAGATACTGGAAAAAGATAGTTTTAAATACTGTGTGTTCGCAATGATTCCCGATATTCTTATAGGAGCAGTATTCTTTGTAATTCTCACAAGAGAATATATTAAGCACAATAATAAATGTCATTCTGAAAATTAATAACATTCAGGAAAAAAGTCAAATCCGATATTTGACTTTTTTTTGCTTATGATATATAATATATACTGATATTCGGAGAGGAAGTGTAAAGTGATTGTATTGTATAAGCATAAGCCATAAGAGTGCAGGAACAGATATAAGGAAAAAATTTTCATTCAGTAAGGATATTCAGAAGGCATTTGCAGAAAATCTGATAAGCTCCGGAGATGTTCAGGAGTGTGTGACATTGTGTACATGTAACAGGACAGAAATATATTTCTGCGGAAACAATAATTCAATCAGGAGTGTAAGAAAAATGCTGTCTGAGTATTCTGGATTATCTGAACCGGATTTTGTACAGTATATCAGAATGTATACCGGTGACAACGCATTAAAGCACTTGTTCAGGGTGTCATGCGGTATAGAGTCGATGGTTATAGGTGAAGATGAAATTCTCGGACAGCTTAAAGATGCATACAAGCTTGCATTTGAAAATCATACTGTATCACATATTCTGAATATAATTTTTCAGTCTGCAGTTACGTGTGCAAAGAGGATAAAGACAGATACAGAGCTTTCAAAAACATCAGTTTCAATAGCAACACTTGCATCAAATGAGGCGTTCAGATTCTGTGAAAATCCTGATATACTTATAATAGGAGCGACAGGCAAAACAGGTTCAACAGTACTGAAAAACCTTGTATCTCATAAGAATGTAAATGTAACAGCAACAATACGTGAAAGAAATACAATCTTTTCAGTATCAGGAATAAGAACAGTAAATTACAGGGACAGATATAAATATGTAAGGGAATCAGACTGTATAATAAGTGCAACATCAAGTCCGCATTATACCATAACGGCAGACAGAATGACTGATTTTATCAGTGACGGCAGAAAGAGAATGTTTATAGATTTGGCAGTGCCTCCGGATATTGATGAGAGCATATCCGGATATAATAATATAACGCTTATAGGCATAGATTATTTTAAAAAGCTTGCGGAAAACAATAATAATATAAAAAGGGACAGCATAGAGTGTTCAGAACAGATAATATCAGAGGAAATTGAAAATCTGAAAAAACGACTTGCACTTCATGAATTTCTTCCGGAGCTTGAAAATATAAAGAAAAAGCTTTCCGGAACAGATTTTGAAGATTTGATTTATAAAATGAAAGCCGGACTTGATTCAGAAAGCTTTATGAATATACTTGAATTTTTCAGAAATTACGGAAAGGACTGATATAATTGGGATATTTTCCGTTTTATATAGATATAAAGGATAAAAACTGCGTAGTTATAGGCGGAGGGAAAACAGCATTCCGCAAAATAAAAAGACTGACTGAATTTGAACCGCACATAACAGTAATATCACCTGAAATACTTCCGGAGATTTCAGAAATTCCGGATATCGGAATAATTCCCCGTGAATACCGGACAGGCGATATTGATAACGCTTTTATGGTTATAACTGCCACAGACAATAAAAATCTCAATGAAGAAATATTCAATATCTGTCAGCAGAAGAATATACTTGTAAATACAGTAGACGATATTGAAAAATGCGGATTTATTTTTCCGTCA
>JAQXFT010000108.1 GCA_029005335.1 Oscillospiraceae bacterium | reverse complement strand
CTGTATTTAATACCTGTGTTTTAGTTTCGGTTGAAACGTAAGTATTTTTTATCTGTGCAGTAGTGTTTTCTGTTTCTGTATTTAATGCCTGTGTTTTAGTTTCGGTTGAAACGTAAGTATTTTTTATCTGTGCAGTAGTTTTTTCGGCTTTATTCGATTCAAGGCGTGTTTCTTCCTTAATAATCGGCAATTCGCCCTCATTCACTTTTTTATCTGAATCATTGCTTTCATTTTTATCATCAACAAAAACATCTGTTCTGTCAGAAATCTTTATTTCTGACGTTTCGGAAAAAGTTTTTGTTACTGCATTTTCTTCATTTTCTGTCACTGATTTATTTTCAGAACAGCCTGCAAATAAAAGTGATGTTGCAATCAGAACAGATATAATTCTTTTCAAGAAAAAAACCTCCTTTTTTAAAACAAGCACTGCAGTTTAATGCAGTGCTTTCCGTTTGTTTTTTAGTTGTCTTTAAAAAATAGGCAGTTCGTTTTCTTCAGGGATAATACTGCTTGTAGTAATAACGTCTTCACACTCAAATTCAACTATTTCAATTTCAGGTGAAATGTATTCTTCTTTCATGGTAAACCCTCCTTTTTATGCTATAGCTATATATGCAAGTGCATTCTGGTTGTAGATATAAAGTGCCTTTACAAGATTTTTCAGGTTATCATCTATTGAATCACTCTCAAGAACCTTATTTACATAGCTGAGAACAGAATAATTTGTGATTACTTTTTCGCCATTTATAATTATATTAAATGGCATTCCCAGCTTTTCTGCACTGATATTCTGAATTTCAATGTAGTAATAACCCTGTTTTTCTACAGCAGTTAATTTCATACTGTCGACTGAGTCTGAAGGTGCTAATTCCATACTGTCAACTGAGATTGTATATTCACTGATATTTCTGCCTTCCGCAAGCTTGAAATAATGTCTTATAGTTGTTTCAGATTCAAGAATAATGCTTGAACCATAGTAAATTATACCGTCGGGCTTTGTGCCAATTGTGAAGTCATAATTGCTCAAATCGTCTGTAACAGTCTGATTTGCAACAGTTCCACCGCTGAAGAATGATTTAGCTGCATCACCGTAATTGCTCATGGAATCTGCAAGGTTTCTGAGAGATTCGTTATCAGTTTTGCTAAGTTCTGCAAGATAATCAGAAACAGATACTGTAATATCAATTTTATCATTTACAGTAAACTTAATTTTTTTATCCATATCCTTAGCAGCTACTTTGTAGGTGAAAACATACAGTCCGTCATCATTTTTAACGCCTGTAACTCCGCCAATTGTCTTATTCCACTCATAAGAATCATCAGCAGAAACATAGATATTAAAGCCGATTGTACCTTCAAGAGAAGCACTCTGACCATAAACAATAATATCATTTGCAAAAGCTGACTGGTCTACATTTGCAAGAACCTTTTTACCGCCTAAAACAGGGTAATTATCTTTGCCTATTATCTGACCCCATACAGAGCCGTTTTCTCCCTGTGAAAGAAGATATGCTACTTCACCGCTGTTAAACTGTGCTGTGGTTTTTCCGAGGACATTTTCAGAAGCAGTGCCTTTTTCATCAGTACCCACAGCATCTCCGTTATAAACTGTACTGTCAAAATAGCAGTTTTCGATTATGCTGGAATTGTTATTTCCGCACACGCCACCAACATTATTGTCTGAACCGCTGACTTCACCTGTGTTATAGCAATTTTTGATTGTGCCGGAATTATTTCCGCACACACCGCCGATAAAATCTGTTCCGCTGACTTTGCCTGTGTTATAGCAGTTTATAATTGTGCAATTTTCATTCATTCCGCACACGCCACCAACGAACATATATCCTTTAAAATATGAATCCAGAATGCCGACATTTTGAATAGTACAGCCGTTTATACAACCAAACAAGCCGACATAAGATGTATCTGAATCATTGAAATACAATCCGCTTATGGTGTGATTCTGTCCGTCAAATATGCCGGTGTATTTGTTTGAATCGTTACCGATAGGCGTCCAGTCAATCCAACCGTCACCCTTTACACCGTTACAGTTTGCAACATCACCTGTATTTACGACAATATCCGCCGTGAGAACTGCGTTTTCACTTCCGTAATTTGCGTTGTCGTTGTTTACCTTATCCGCAAACCAGTAAAGCTGACCTGCGTTGCCGATTTCGTATTCGCCCTTGCTGTTCTTGTCAGCAGGCTCATAAACGTCGCAGGCAGTACAGAAACCATTTACTGAATATAAGTGGTTTTGGATAGTAATGGTACAGGATACAGTATTTCCTTCTGCGTCCTTTGCAATTATTTTATGTTCGCCTGAAGAAGATATAATATAATTACCATTGCTGTCGGGAGTAATCTCTTTACCGTTTAATGTAACGGAAACTACACCCACATTATCAGAAACACTGAATTGACTTGATTCACAGTATGATTCGCCGTCTGCTATACCTGAAAATACCGGAGCAGTATTATCCTTGCCACAAACAGAACACATACCACCTTCGCCATCGCTGTGCTGTGCATTTACAGTTACATAATATATAGCAGTATTTCCGGCTATATCCGTAATAATTATACTTTGCTTACCTGTTGCCGGTGACAATGTATACTTTCCGTTAACAGCTTCGGCCGGTTCACCGTTTATTTCAACTGAATCAACCTTGTGATTGTCAGAAACTGTAAATTCAGCAGAAAGGCAATATACACCTTTATTTACAACACCTGATAAAACAGGTTTTTCCTTATCAGCAACATTGCAGTTTGTACATATGCCCGAATCGTTGAAGCTGTGATTTGCATTAACTGTTACTTTGTAGGTAGTTGTGTTGCCTGCCTTATCCTTTACAACTACAGACTGTACACCGCTGGCAGGAGAAATTGTATATTTACCGTCAGAGGCAGAAACTGTTTTTCCGTTTATTGTTACCGAATCAACCTGATGATTGTCAGAAACTGTAAATTTAGCAGAAAGACAATAAGTTTTGTTGTTTTCGATACCTGAAATAACAGGAGCAGTTGTATCCTTTACTGAGCAGACTGAACATGAGCCTGAATTGTTGTAAGTATGCTTTTCATTTACTGTTACGCTGTAAGTAGTTGTGTTGCCTGCCTTATCTTTTACAACTACAGACTGCACGCCACTTGCAGGACTCAGAGTATACTTACCACCTGCTGAGGGAACAGCATTGCCGTTTGAAGTTACGGAAGCTACGCCTACATTATCAGATACAGTAAAACTTGCCGAAAGACAATATTTTCCATTATTAACAATGCCTGAAATTATGGGTGCTTCGGTATCTTCCCAGCCTGCATTCAATATCATATCAGATGTTACATCTGCAGAAGTATCCCACTTTGTACCGTTATTATACCACCCTGTAAATTTATAACCTGCTTTGGTAGGTTCTGTCGGAACGGTAATCGGTGCTTTTGCACGATACTGAGTTTCAAGTATTCTGCCGTCTGTATAGAATGTTACTCTGTACAAACCAGAGATAGCATTTGTAAAGTTTCCACCCTTTACAGTACCATTATTCATGAAATATCCATTGTAATTACCTGCTTCAACAATACCGCTCTCTAAATTTGATACTTCATCATTAAATTGAGTAGTTGAATCCGTCACAGTCCTTGTGATTGTACCTTCATTCTTTACTTTACTTTCAATAACTCCGCCGTTTGCATTAAAAACGCCTCCAGAAATATTGTAAAGACCGCAACATTCTACTATCTCAATGACGGGGCTGCTGTATGTGGGTTGAGCCAATTCAGCTGAATCATTCATATTGAATGTACCGCTGTTAACCACTGTTCCTTGTAATAAAGGCAAAACTGAATCCTTTGGACAAACGTGAGCTCCAATGCTTGAACCTGAATTCATATTCACTGTTCCGCCTTGTTTAATGTTAAACACCATTGTACCTATACAGGACACAAATGATGCATTGTTCACATTAAGGGTTCCGCCGTCATATATCCATGCACCGCTACAAAGTGAATCTTTATTGCCTGAAGTAATTGTTCCACTGCCGTTTATTGTCAGATTCCCCGAAACAGAAAATGCGGGGCCTTCTCCATATGAAAGCTTATGACCGTCAAGGTTAATTATAACATTCTTGCCTTCCGGAATTACCATGCTGTTTTCCATGGTGATATCATTTTCAAGGGTAACAATAAAGTTTGTCAAATTACTACTTGAATCATTAATAGTCTTATTCAAAGCTTCAAGATAACCTGATGTCGAAGCCGTGATCTCAAAACCGTTGAAGCTTGCTCTTACCAAACTATCCGCACTTGCCGACAATTCATTGAATACGCTACCCGGAAAATAAAGCATCATAGACAAAACCATAAGCAGGCTCAGAATGATACTAAAAATTCGCTTTGAAAAATTTGTTTGTCTTTCCATAGTTATTCCTCCTTTTAAATATAATCATGATATTTAATATATACAGCTCCCGACATTGCTACTATATATTATGTTTTGGCTTATTGCCAATATGAAAATATTTCTGCCGGAAAACTCCTCCTTTCATTAATTTTTTGACGGCATTTTATTCATCAGCATTTATTTCCGTTAATTGAAAACCGGATTTATACTTTTCGGTCAATAATTCAATGCTTTCTTTCAGCACTGCAATCTGTGATTTCAAATAAAATTCGTCCTCAAACAATGCATAGTGAACACAGGCACGAATAAGAATATAAATCAGCCCTGTAAGTTTCTGATAAGGAATCCCCAGATTTCCCTCTAACTGTTTCGCATATTCTGTGTATCGCCTGTCAACACCCTCAAAGAATTTCTGACCGTATTCTCTGTATTTCGGATGCGTATGTATCTGATACATCAGACGGTACTTCTTTCCATGCGTTTCGGCTGTCCAGTATGGAATCTCATCTATAAAACGCCATAAGTCCGACACGTTGGCAGGAGCTTTCGCCATGAACTCATCTTCTACTTTGCTCATACAATATTCTGTTGATTGAATTATTA
This sequence comes from Oscillospiraceae bacterium, assembly GCA_029005335.1. Taxonomy (GTDB): domain Bacteria; phylum Bacillota; class Clostridia; order Oscillospirales; family Ruminococcaceae; genus Ruminococcus. The sequence goes on along the minus strand of JAQXFT010000108.1, from coordinate 414 downwards.
AATCATCTAAATTTTTGAAATATAAATAAAGTGTTGCCGAATTACAACCACAATATTTCCCAAGTGTCCTTATACCTGTACTACTCAAACCATTTTCAGCAAAACATTCATAGCACTTTTTCATAAGTTCTTCTTTTCTTGCCTCGTGTGCTTCTTCGTTAAATACTAACACTTTCTCTCCTTTCATCTTTTAGATAATCGTTCGTTTATATAATAGCACAAAGATTAGTAATTTGCAATACTTTCAATATAATAAATTTTTCCGACAACTCACTAATTCTTGTTACGATTATATAACAAAGGACAGGTAATTTCAATTAATTATCTGCCCTACAATTTGTAGTTTATTTAACTGGTGTTTCAATTTGTGTCGAAATAATATAATATAAATGTAACCGAATAAACATAACAATA